>JALVDQ010000420.1 GCA_027008885.1 Thiotrichaceae bacterium
AATATGCGCTTTCCAGACTATCAGGTATTTCAAAAACGACTGCGCGCCTGGGGCATAAACAACGATTCAAACATTGTTATTTACGATGATTCCAGCACTGCACTGGCATCGCGTTTATATGTGATGCTAAAAATGTATGGCTTTAATATGAATCAGGTTAAAGTGCTTAATGGCGGCACTCGTGAATGGAGCGCATTTAATGACCTCACCAAAGAAGCGACTCCAAAACCAGCGCCAGGTGATGTCACCCTTAAACCGAAAGACCCAAAGATGCTGATTGAATGGATGGATGTGTATGAAAAAGTCATCTCACTGCGCGACCCCAATACTGTTTTGGTGGATGCCAGACCGCATGACATGTATACCGGAGATGTGATCAAACATGCCGTGCAAGGTGGTCATATCCCCGGTGCGATTAATATTGTTAGCCTTGAAGGAACAGAATCAGAGCAATGGAAAAGTCAGGAAGACCTGGCAGCAATGTATAAGGCGATTCCCAAAGACAAGATGATTTATCTGTATTGCCATGACGGTTTCAGAATGAGCCTTGCCTATATGCAACTTGAAAGCCTGGGTTATAAAAATATGCGTCTGCTTAATGGCGGCTGGAGTATCTGGGATCAGGCAATGACACTGCCGATTGTCAAAGGTGACAAGCCTTATGATGAGGAATATGCATTATAATGTTGCTGTATTCAGTATTGATTAAATACTCAATGCATAATTGGATTAGTGAGCGTAAGCCAACATAGTGTCGCGCGCGATCTTGTCGGGTTACGCTCAGGCAACCTACAAAACACAGGTTTCAGCCACTGCTTTAACTCCTTGAGTTATATAAACCAAATAACCAGGTGCCGGACAAGATGCCCGCAACTATCGGCAAGCCAATGAGTTTTCCCTCACCCAGCATCGTGATTGCCGTACCAGGACAGGAGGCTGTGAGTGCCCAGCCTATTCCAAATAAAAGGCTTCCAATGATAATTCGACGGTTAAAAGGTACTTTAACGTATTCGATATCAGTCTGATCAATAAGATTGTTTGCTTTCATGCGACGTAACATCCAGACTCCGGTCATGCCGGTAATCATTGCCACTGCGAGGACGATAGGCAGTTGAAAGTCCTGAAAAAGAAACATTTTTGCCTGATAATCAAAATTGGTCGCACCTACTGATACCAGCAAGAAGCCAAACAGTATCCCCAATGCAATTGAGAGTAGTTTCACTATATTATTATTCACAATATACCCCCTTAATTTATTGAAAAACCAGAAAACAATAACCAGCTGGTGACTGTTGCAAAAGCAAAGAAAAGTATCGCCGCCAGGATACTTGACCAGTTGAGTAATGCTCCCCCAACAAGCGCGTGACCGGTTGTGCAACCCCCTGCCATTCTTGCTCCAAATCCAAGCAAAACACCACCGATCAGTAGAATTAAAGCCCTGATTACGGTGCCTGCGGGTAATATTCCTTCATACATGCCCATATCGAAACTGACTTGCCATGTTCCCTGAAACAAAAACACATGCGCCAGTCCACCCAGGGGTAGTCCCAGAATGAAAAAAAACTTGAAGTTATCCAGTTTGCCGAATAGGTTTGTTTTTTTGTGCATTTTGTCAATAATACACGCATATCCGGTCGAACAACCCGCCGAACGTCCAATCACAATAAAGTGAAGAACAATAAACCAGCCAATTAACAAGCCGCCAAGCCATGCAGCTATCACTGTATTATCCACAGTAACCCCCTAAATTTTTTAAAGCCCAAGAAACAATATAATTATTACCATCTATAAAAAGCAATAATATTTTTTATGCGCTAATTTTATAATTAGTATTAAATTTGCACAATATCTACTTTGAGATAAATCAATGCAACTGATTACCACTTGAATATTAAGGATATTTTTCCACCTGAATCCGCATTGATTTTACGGATTCAGGTCGAACCTGCCGAAAAGTTAATCCTGTGCTTTTTTTGTCATAAAATAATTAATAAAGGCAACAATACTTATTACCAAAACAATCAAAAATGAAATCGCATTCAGAACGGGTGTAGAACTGAAACGAATACGGGAGTACAGGTCGATGGGTAGTGTTGGATCTGACCCCACCAGGAAGATCGTTGTATTGATATTTGAAAAACTCAACAGGAATGCAACCACAAAAGCGCCGATAATTGCCGGGCGCAAGTAAGGTATAGTGACATACCAGATCGCCTGTAATTGCGTTGCTTTAAGGCTTAACGCAGCTTCTTCCAGGGTTCTGTCATATTTTTTCAGGCGCGCTGCAACCAGTAACATGACATAAGTAGCACCAAAAGAAAATTGCCCAAAAACAACCAGCCAGTAACTTGGTCTGAACAGTTCGATATCAACGCCAAATTTTTGCTCCACATAGTTTCCAATGAAGGTAGAGCTTAACAAGATTGATATACCCAGAATAACACCCGGAATAACCAGTGGCGTTAAAGCCAGAAAGTAAAGCAAGCCTTTAAAACGAAAATCTTCTTCAAACAGCAGGGCTGCAATGGTTCCCACGATGGTTGACATAATCGCAACAATAAAGGCAGTCGTCAGGCTTGTGACAATACTTTCAAGAAGACCACTGTCTGCAAACAAGCCCTCTCTTTCATCGTTTGAGGCAAAAAACCAGTCGAGTGTAAAACCATTCCAGGGTAGCGCAATAAAATTGGAATCATTAAAGGCCAGCACTGAAATAGCGATTAACGGCAACACAAGAAAAACAAAAAATAATGTGACATAGAGCGTATAAGTCGTTTTGTATAATGGTGATGTTGGTAATGAACGTATCATATTATGAGCCCACCTTTTCCAGTTTTTGTCCTGACAGTTTAAGTGCCAACCAGATGATTCCTGAAGAAAGCATAAGCAACAAGAAACCAAATGCGGCGCCTTCATTCCAGTTAAAGGTCTGCAAAAATTCATTATAAATCTGCTCTGTAAACCACAGGGAACTTTTGCCACCAAGGATATTTGGAGCGAGATAATCTCCAATCACCAGCATAAAGACTATAATTGCACCCGAGACGATACCCGGCATGGCGTAGGGAATAATAATACGCCTGAATATGGTAAATTTGGAAGCGCCCAGATCACTTGCCGCTTCGATTAGCGAATCATCCAGGCTTTCCAGGGTTGACATGACGGGAACCACCATAAACAGCATCGACATATAAAGCAGCCCTATGACCATGCTCAGATTGGTATACAGCAGGTTGAGCGGCTTATCAATGATACCAAGCGTCATTAGAAAATGATTGATAATGCCATGATCGCCAAGCAGCACCATCCAGCCGTAAACAGTGACCAATTCCCCCACCCAAAGCGGGATGAGTAATAGCAACACCAAAAAACTGGCATTCTTTTTAGAGGTTACTTTTGTCAGATAAAACGCGATTGGAAAGGTAATAACAAATGCCAGAATCGTAACCCCAATTGCATAAGCGGCGGTTTTAACAAAGGTTAACCAGTAAATTTTTTGCCTGAAAAATGCCAGGTAATTATCAAATGAAAAGACCTTTTCTCCTGCATCATTTTCGACCTGAAATGAGCTGATAAAAAGATCAATATGCGGCAACACAATCAATATAACCAGCCATAGAAGCACTGGAACTATCAGTAAATAGAAAGTTACATTAAAGCCTTTTTTATTTTCTACACTCATAACGTTTCTCCTAATAACATTTGAGGTCATCCTGATGAATACCGACCTGAATCGTGTCACCTTCCTGCAAATTCTCAAACTCTGCATTTTGTGGCAGCGAAATCAACAGTTCTTCATCGCTGTCATCAACAACGGTTGACAATTTCGTATTGGAGCCATCAAACAAAATCGTTTTAATGGTGACACTAAAGGTTTCTATGGCATCACCACTGCTTGACGGGTTAAGAATCAAAGCCTCTGGGCGGATGTATAAAACATCGGGGTTGCCCTCATGGATTTTGTTTATTTTCCAGCCTGCCTTTGTAACGAGTTGTTTGCCATCACTTTGAGCAAGCTCAAAGCGGTTACTATCACCGACAAAACCGGCAACAAAGGCTGTTTTTGGATTTTTATAGAGATTTCTTGGGGTATCAATCTGCTCAAATTTACCCTGATGCATGACTGCAATCTTATCGCTCATAACCAGCGCTTCAGATTGATCATGGGTGATATAGATAAAAGTTGTACCAATCTCTTTCTGCAGTAGCTTTAGCTCTACTTTCATGTGCTCGCGCAGCTTTCTGTCCAGAGCACCAAGAGGCTCATCAAGCAACAGTATTTCTGGTTTCATCACCAGCGATCTGGCGATTGCGACACGTTGTCTCTGTCCACCAGAAAGTTCTGTTACTTTCTTGTCTTCAAAACCTTCAAGCCCCACTCGACCAAGCATTTCATTGACGCGCTTTTGTATTTCCGGCTTGCCTAATTTTTGCCTTTGCAAACCAAACGCAACATTTTCTTTTACATCCATCATTGGAAAAAGTGCAAGTGTTTGAAAAACAATATTAACAGGGCGTTTTTCGGGAGGAATACCCTTCATGGAATTGCCACGGATAATGATATCTCCTTCAGTTTCGTGCAGGAAACCCGCGATCATTCGCAATAATGTGGTTTTGCCACAACCGGATGAGCCCAAAATGGAAAAGAAGCCCCCCTCTTCCACAACAAAGTTCACATCTTTAACGGCCGCAAAATCTCCAAAGTATTTAGAGACATTTTTCACTTCTAGTATATTAGCCATATCTTCTCCCTGAGAATTAATATTTCAGACCTGTCCGGAAATTATGAGTGCGGGCTCACTATTCCCGGGCAGGTTTTTCAATCCTAAAAAAAGCCTTCAATGTGGATACAAAGAAGGCTTTCATTTTGAAAAATACTGAGTAGTTACAATACAGAAACATAGAGTGACCGTCCGAGAACAGAAAGCGTCGCAATAGACACACGATCCACGGACAGGCTCTTGTCTGTTCAAGAACTACTTGGCCGCCTTGATACGATCAAGTGCCTTGGCTTCAATTGACTCAAACCCGTCTGGAACAGGCGGATGCCACTTGATATTATCAATATCTTCCTTGCTAAAGGAGCGTTCAAAATCTGCCTTGATACCCGCATCAAGAAACTCAGGTGCGCCTTTTGACGCGGTACCATAATTACTTGCATTTGTAATGGCAGCGCCATTTTTGGGACGCAACATAAAATTAATCCATTTGTAGGCACCTTCAACATTTTTTGATTTTGCGGGGATAGCAAAGGTATCAATCCAGCCTAGTGCGCCACTTTTAGGCGCGATAAAATCAATATCAGGATTTATTTTATGTACTGACCAGCCTTTTGCGTCCCAACCTGAGATCACATCAGCATCACCGCTTTTGATTATCTCTACCTGGGTATCACCGCTGGTCCAGTAGTTTTTCACCAGTGGCTTGGCTTCTATCAGTTTTTTCTCAACCTTGTCGATGAGCTTCTGGTAGGCAGCCTTGTCGTTATAAAGCGCAAAAGGATCTTCTCCCATGCCAAAGGCTGTCGCTATTAATATTGGTCTCTTTAAGCGATAAGAAATTTTTCCCTTGTATTTGGGGTTCCAGAGATCAGACCAGTCTTTGGCATCCGGCGCATTCTTTTTATTAACAATCATGCCCGTTGTTCCATAAACATGGGGAACGCCATAACCTTTTCCATCAACCGCTGTATTTTTCTTAACCGCGTCCAGCATTGATGTAATTATCTGGTCTGTTTTGACCTTGCTATAATCAATCGGCTGATAGATATGATGCTTTTTCTGAACCGCTGTGATCCTGTCCTGACTGGGTTGCGCCAGATCAAAACCAGCACCACGAGTCGCACGCAACTTGGCAACCATTTCTTCATTGTTACTGTAAGTTACTTTGACTTTAATGCCCGTTTCCTTTTCAAATTCCTTTACCAGTGCCTTGGGCGCATAGCCCTTCCAGGTAATAATCTTTAGCGTCTCCTTCGCCATTACACCTGTACTCAATGCAAGTGCGATAGCCCCCAACAAGATTTTTTTTGTCATCATCTTGAATTTCTCCTTTAGATTAATTGTAGTATCAGTCACACTGATCTTTTTAGCATTCAACAAACTTGTTTCGAACACTTCACTAATATAGTCAAGATTTATGATAAATACATGACTAATATCCTATACTGAACAAAATAATTGCAAACTTAAACAGATTTAAAAGCAGATGCTTATCATTCAAATTAGCGATACACATATCGTAGAACCTGGTGAACTGGCTTATGGTGTTGCAGACACAGATCAAAACCTGCTTGCCTGCATTTCACATATCAACTCGCTCTCTCCAAAGCCGGAGCTGGTTCTTCTCACTGGCGATATATCAAACAGTGGCAAACGGGAAGAACTGCTTTATGCCAAAAGTCTCCTGGAGAGGCTCGAAGCCCCTTATTACGTTATCCCGGGAAACCATGAGAGCCGCGATGATCTTTGGTCTGTTTTCTCGACAAAATCCTGCCCCGCCAGAGTTGACGGCTTTATTAATTATGTTATAGACAAACCCGAACTACGTTTTATTGCGCTCGATAGTACCCATGCGGGTCAGCCAGGTGGAAAAATTTGCCCAACAAGAGCCAACTGGCTGGATCAGCAATTAGCAAAACAGCCCGATAAACACAGCATTATTTTTATGCATCATCCACCGGTTAAATGTGGTGTGCCAGAAACAGACAAAGATGGTTTTATTGGCATTGAACGATTCACTGAGGTAATTAAAAAATACAGCTGTATTAAAGCCATACTCTGCGGGCACATTCACTTGCAGGCTCATATTCACTGGTTGAATACCATTGTCAGCATTGCACCAAGCACGCAAATGCCATTAGTGCTTGATCTCAGCCTGCCGCCGGAATCACGGTTTTATCTGGACAAGCCCGCTTTTCAAATGCACTACTGGACAAAAGAGCAAAACCTGATTTCCTATCCTGTATCAATTCAGGCGAATCAAACATCCTATTTTTTTGATCTTGCTAAAAATATGTAAAAAAGAGGGGGGATGGGTTTATACAGTCCTGTGATCAGGATATTCAATGCCACTTCAGTTGCGCCCCCCTAAAAACCAATCTCAAACACCATCCAGCTGGTTTTGGAAAGTTTTAAAACATGCTTTTCAGGGTCTGCCTCTTTCCATTTTTTAGCCTCTACCCCCAGCCAGTGAACCCTTGACGGCGTGAGTTTGTCATTTTTATTTTTATCCAGATAAGCGAGGCGACTCCAATAATTCTTTTTGATTTTATTTCTTAATTTTCGAAAGACAGATTTGGCGCGCTCAAGGTCTTTAAAACCTGCCCTGGCTTTGCTCAGTCTAATCTCGAGTTTGCCCGTAAACAGGGTATTTTCTTCAAGACTGGAAGGCGTAAAAAACAATTCACAATCACCCA
>JALVDQ010000421.1 GCA_027008885.1 Thiotrichaceae bacterium
GGAAAGATGCAAGCAAAAAAAAAGCAGCCCAAGCTGAGCTGCTTCAAATACCACCAAAGGAGGATGGAGGAGTATCAGTCGTTAAACTGAATATTCTTATATAATAATACTCTAATTTACTAATGTCAAACTTATTTTATATTTTTTACCCATTTTTTTATTAATTCGATTGTGGAGGGCTGTTCTATTGGGTGAAACTTGAGGAAATACAGAAGCCTGTCCGCGAAACAGGATTGACAAACTTAAGCAGGCAACTTCTTAATTTTTTCAATCAGGCGGGTTGTGGAAAAGCCATCCACAAATTTTATGATTTTTACCTCGCCGCCATTTGCTTTGACACATTCACCACCCGCTACCTGGTTTTCCTGGTAATCACCACCTTTTACAATAACATCCGGCAAAACACGGCAATAGAGGCGCTCGGGCGTCTCTTCGGCAAAAGGAACGACCCAGTCTACACACTCCAGGGCTGCCAGCATGGTCATGCGGTTTTGTAATGAATTGAGTGGGCGCGATTCACCTTTTAGCTGGCGTACCGAGTCATCTGAATTTACCGCAACTACCAGCTTGTCACCCAGTTCCCGTGCTTTTTGCAGGTATTCAATATGCCCTGTGTGCATAATGTCAAAACAGCCATTGGTCATAATCACTTTTTCACCGCGCTTGTGGGCAAGTTGTACGACCTGCACCAGCTCATCTTGCGAGATAATACCGTAGCCAATTTCATCGGCATGATTGAGTGCGTCGTGAATTTCTGCCAGTGAAGTGGTTGCTGTTCCCAGTTTGCGTACCACGATACCCGCTGCCAGATTCGCCAGCGCAACCGCATCTTCAATCTCTGCGTGTGCCGCGAGTGCGGCTGCCAGCGTGCCAATGACGGTATCACCAGCGCCAGTCACATCAAAGACTTCACGCGCATGGGTGGGCAGGTGGAAAATTTCCTTGTCAGAGCGTATCAGCGACATGCCATGTTCACCGCGTGTAACCAGCAGCGCATCCAGCTCCAGCTGCTGGCGAAGCTGCTCACCCCTGGCGGCAAAAATCTGGTCTGTCTTGCATTGCCCTACAATGGCTTCAAATTCTGACCAGTTGGGAGTAATCAGTGTGGCTCCCTGATATTTGCCAAAGTTACTGCCTTTGGGATCAACAATCGTTGCAATGCCCCTGTCTCTTGCCAGGGCAAGCATATTTTTGATATCGCTAAGCGTACCCTTGTTGTAGTCGGAAAAAATCACAATATCGGTTTTTTGTAGCAGACTGGAGAAACGACTCAGCAGGGATGATTTATCCAGATCACTGAAATCGTCCTCAAAATCAAGTCGGATCATTTGCTGCTGCTGGGCAATAATGCGCAGTTTCAGGGCTGTGTCGTGACCGGCACATTTTTGCAGATGACATTTAACCTGCTGCCTGGCAAGCAGATTCTGTAATTTTTCAGCATTCTGATCTTCGCCCGACATCCCCAGCAGGGTTGCCTGTGCACCCAGGGCACTGACATTCAGGGCAACATTGCTGGCACCACCGGCGCGGATTTCATCTTCACGCACATGCACTATTGGTACGGGTGCCTCAGGCGAGATGCGCCCACTATTGCCGTACCAGTATTGATCCAGCATGACATCGCCGACAACCAGCACCCGTGCTTTGGAGAAATCAGGAATATTGATTTTCATAGTTTTTACCGTTTTCTGTGCTATTTATCCGGGGTTTGACTGTCTGAAATTGAGCTGCTATCACTCTTTTTGCTAAAGATTTCATCTGCTCGCAAGCACCACCAGTGGGCAATCAATATATGTGCTTCCTGAATGCGCGCGGTAACATCGCTGGGCACAATCACAGTGCAGTCAGCCAGATTTTTGAGTTTGCCGCCCTGATTGCCTGTGAGTGCAATCGTCTGCATCCTGGCTGATTGGGCAGCATTGACCGCATTGATGATATTGGCACTATTGCCTGAGGTTGATATAGCAATCAGGCAGTCGCCTGCCTGCCCAAGGTTTTCGACCTGACGCGCAAATACGCTGTCAAACTCAAAATCATTGGGATGAGCGGTGAGAATTGAGGTGTCGGTAGTGAGTGCCACAGCAGGCAAGCCACGCCGGTATTTTTCATAGCGCACCATAAATTCGGCGGCAATATGCTGGCTGTCAGCGGCACTTCCTCCATTGCCACAGAGCAACAGCTTGTTGCCGCGTTTGAAGGTGTCGATAATCAAATTGCTGGCAGTCTGAACTTCAGCCTGGATACCATCAAGCGCTTTAATAACGCTCAGGTGTCTTGCTACAATATCTGAAAATGGAGTCATGCAGATTAACCGTTTTGATGATTTTTTGGAAAGGTTAAGCCATTTTTAAGCTGTAATACCCATCCCCCCTGTTTTTACATATTTTTGTGTGACACATGTTGAGCCAGGCAGGGTTGGTGCAGCCATGCGAAACCAACCATGAAAGCACGATATTGGTCGCTTGCGTAAACTTCACCGAGCCTACGGTACTCTGTCCTCAGTCTTCTGTTCTCCGTCCTCAGAAACACCCATCCCCCCTGTTTTTTATATATTTTTTGCGTAGACTGTATTGAAGAACAGTGAGCAACAACGCATGTAGCCTGCGTTTCCCGTATTCCGCAAGGCTTCATACGGGCTACGGTACTGTCTTCTGTTCTACAGGCAATTAGCTGATAATTGACATTCCGGAATAATTTTATTTCTGTTGTTGTACTGCCTGATTTGTTCAACGATACCCGAAGCGGAGAGCTTGATACTTTCAAGTTGTTCTTCGCGGCTGGCATGTTCAATATATTCATCAGGGATTCCCAAGTGCATTACGGGAATAAAAATACCTTCCCTGTTTAGAAATTCGCTTACCGCACTCCCTGCCCCACCATGGACGGCATTGTCTTCAAGAGTCACCAGGAGGCTATGTGTTTTAGCCAGGTCAGCAATAAGCGTTTCATCCAGTGGCTTTACAAAACGCATATTCACCAGGCTTGCATCCAGTGTAGTTGCGGCTTCCTCCGCTTCTCCCCTGAGAGAGCCAAATAATAATATGGCAATATCATTTCCCCTGCGCAATACTGCGCCCTTGCCAATCTCCAGAGCCTGCATTTTTTTCTCGGGCTGAATACCAATCCCCTTGCCACGGGGATAGCGTACCGCAGCGGGCTGATCTAGCTGATAGGCTGTGTATAGCATCTGCCGGCATTCATTTTCATCAGCAGGTGCCATAACGATCATATTGGGTATGCAGCGCAAATAGGATAAATCATAATTGCCAGAGTGTGTCGCGCCGTCAGAACCGACCAGTCCGGCACGATCTATGGCAAAAACCACGGGCAAATTCTGCAAGGCAACATCATGGATTAGCTGGTCATAAGCACGTTGCAAAAAAGTGGAATAAATAGCAACTACCGGCTTTAATCCTTCACATGCCATACCTGCTGCCAGTGTTACGGCATGCTGTTCTGCAATTGCAACATCATAATATTGTTCGGGATATTTTTTTGAGAATTTGACCATGCCGGAGCCTTCCCGCATCGCGGGGGTAATTCCCACCAGTTTTTTATCCTCTTTAGCCATATCGCACAGCCATTCACCAAAAACCTGGGTATAGCTGGGCGAGCTGCTCTTTGTGGATTTCTTCACGCCCGCTTTCAGGTCGAAAACGGAAACGGCGTGATACTCAACCGGATCCATTTCGGCAGGTTCATAGCCCTTGCCTTTTTGGGTGACTACATGCAGAAACTTGGGTTCGTTAATATCCTTGATATTATTAAGCATCTTGACCAGTTCAATCACGTCATGCCCATCTACCGGACCGTAGTAAACAAAACCCATTTCTTCAAACAGGGTGGCTGCCGGCATAATCATGCCTTTGGTATGTTCTTCCGCGCGCCGCGCAAAATCTTTCATGAGGGGTGTTTTTGAAAGTATTTTTTTGCTGTTTTCACGCATGCTTGAATAGAAACTACCGGATAAAAGGCGCGCCAGATATTTGTTTAACCCACCAACATTCGGGGAGATTGACATGTCGTTGTCGTTAAGCACAACCAGCATTTCAGTATCAAGATCGCCCGCATGATTGAGCGCTTCATAAGCCATGCCTGCGGTCATTGCGCCATCACCAATCACTGCAATCGTGTGGATATCACGCCCCTGCCGTTTTGCTGCCAGTGCCATTCCCAGTGCGGCACTAATTGAAGTGCTTGAATGCCCCACACCGAAGGTATCGTATTCACTTTCCGCGCGACGTGGAAAGCCGCTCAGCCCACCTTTTTTCTTGACCGTGTGTAGTCTGTCCTTGCGCGCGGTCAGCAATTTGTGAACATAAGCCTGATGCCCTACATCCCAGACCAGTTTGTCTTTTGGTGTATCATAAACATAGTGTAATGCTACGGTAAGTTCGAGTGCGCCCAGACCCGATGCAAAATGCCCTCCTGAAGACGAGACAGATTCAAGCAGAAACTGGCGAACTTCATCGCAAAATTGTGGCAATTCCTGGAGATCAAGTGATTTCAGCTGCTGGGGCGTTTTTATTTTTTCAAGTAGCGTTGTGTGATTCAAAATTATGCCTCATTCGCTGAAGAGCCTGCTCAAGACCAAAAATTAACTACCGTAAAGTATATCTGAATTTGCATGATTTATGCCGTCGTAATTTCACGCTTTCAGTTGCTCAGGTACTTAATAATCCTGCAATTTGCTCTCCTATGCGATACGTTTTACAATAAATTCAGCTATTTCTCGCAAGAGAAAGGCTTCATCCCCAAAATCTTTTAAAGACGCAGTGGCTTTTGCATGTAGCTGATAGAGTTTCTTCTTCGCAGCTTCCATTCCCAGTATTGAAGGATAGGTAGGTTTCCCCGCAGCAATATCTGCGCCTTGCTGCTTTCCCAAAGTTTCAGTATCACTCTGAATATCCAGAATATCATCTCTTACCTGAAATGCCAGACCAATTGCATTGGCATAGTCTGTTAGCTTAGCCCTTTTTTCACTTATAGGTGAGTGCCTGTTTATGGATGGTTCATCATCACAGGTGACTTCTTCTGTACAATAAGTCGCCATAAGAACACTCGCATTTATTAATGCGCCCGTCTTATAGCGGTGCATTGTTTCAAGCTGTTTGTTCTCCAGTTTTAAACCGACTGCGGCAAGGTCTATTGCCTGCCCTTTGACCATACCATTGATGCCACTGTTGCTTGTTAATATATTGAGTATTTTCAGCTGATTCAGTGCGCTAATTCCTGGCAGGGGTGACGAAAGTATTTCAAATGCCAGCGCCTGTAATGCATCCCCGGTCAAAACAGCGGTTGCCTCATCAAAAGCAATATGTGTAGTCGCCTTGCCCCGGCGGAGAGCATCATCATCCATACAGGGCAAATCATCATGCACCAGAGAATAAGCATGTATCAGCTCAATAGCGGTCGCAGGCATATCCAGTGACTCAAGTGGTATTTTTAATGCTTCACCCGTCGCATAAACCAGCAGGGGACGTATGCGCTTGCCACCACCCAATACGCTATAACGCATTGCTTTATACAAAGTTTCTGGTTGTTGATTGCCCTGTGGCAACACAGAATCCAGCAAGGCTTCAATGCGAGTCTGGTAAAACGCCTGATCGTGCATCAGTCCAAATCCATATCGTCTGTATCAGAATTTTCCACATCAAAATCTTGCTCACCATCTGCACTTAGTATTTTCACTCGCTGCTCGGCATCAGACAGGGTTTGTTGGCATATTCTGCTTAGCTTTACCCCTTTTTCAAACTTTTTCAGGGATTCTTCAAGAGACAAATTCCCCTCTTCAATTTCACTGACCAATTCTTCCAGTTCAAGCATCGCAGTCTCAAAATCGGGCGTTGTTTTCTTCTTTGTATTCATGCCTGAATATTGGTACTTTGATAACAGAAAAGCAAGGGGAAGTTGCTCCAGTTTCTTTCAGAGACGGTACAAACAAGAACCTGTCTGAATAGACTACTTTGGGGAAGCTCGCAGGAGTGATGCAGCAAACAGGCGTCCTAATTGTAATTGCCCACGGGAGTTAAAATGTACCTTGTCCGGATTTTTCTCAAGCAGGTCAGTTGAAAAAATACGCACATAAGGTAGTTTATGACTGACATTTTCCTGTGCATTGCGTATCTCTTTAACTGCGGGGCGAAACGCTTCCGGTATGCTGACCCTGGCAATGGCAAAGGGCAGCCTGGGATTCTTCAGGTCTTTGCGCAGCATATTGATAAATTTTTTTAAATCGCTTGAATAGTTTTTTGCAAGTTGGAGCGACTTGGTATCACGTTCTCCCTGCATCCATAAAACACCTGCCGGATTGAGCGGAGTTTGTTTATGTATACGCTCAAGTTGCTTTTTTAAAGTTTGGTAATGCTGCCCATTCTTTAACCAGTCTTTCATTAAAGAGCCCCCCGGCGCAAATTTGATGATGTTGATTGTTTTATTCGGGTAAATCGCAGAGACCGCATAAGCAAAAGAAACCTCGGGTCCGAATTTCTTTTGGGCAGAAAGCGTTGCAAGCGCACCATTAAGATAAAAGCGTGTGTTTTTGGGTAAGGCTCGTTGTGTTTTAGGCAGTTCAGCAACTTTGCCCTGACCTGCCATATTTGACTGACCAAGCAGGATGAAGGAAATGCAATCATCATCAGCAAAAACAAACGATGAAAACAGAATTAAAAACAATGTTGAAAGAATTTTTGTCTGGTACTTCATATTACAAACTCTGAATAAGTGTTAGATCAGAATTATAAATAAGGTTCAACTGATTCAACTATGCAGGGCAAGATTGAATAGCAAATTCAGATTAAATTACCCTGGAAAAACTCTGCTTGCCTTTTTGCTGCCTCAAGTGCAAATCAAAAACCATACAGATATTACGGATCAACATGCGCCCACGGGGTGTTACCTGAATATTATTTTCTGATAATGCCAGCAAATCGTCTGCCTGCATAGGGAGTAAATCCTCCAGTTCGGTGGCAAAATAGTCATTGAAGTGGATATTGAATTGCTCTTCAATTTTTTTGAAATCGAGTTTAAAGTGACAGCTCAGTTGCTGGATGATTTCGCGTCTTAAAATATCGTCATCTGTTAAAGACAAGCCACGAATAATGGGCAATTTTCCTGCCTTGATCGCAGCATAATAGCCATCAAGGTCTTTCTCGTTCTGGCTGTAGCTGTTGTGAATACTGCTAATGGAGCTGACCCCCATAGCAATCAGGTCGCACTCAGCATGTGTGGTATAACCCTGGAAATTTCGATGCAGACTGCCTTCTGCCTGAGCGATGGCAAGTTCATCATCAGGCTTGGCAAAATGATCCATACCAATGTATTCATAACCCGCGCCGGTAAGCGTTTCGATGCTTTGCTGCAAAATCTCAAGCTTGTCTTCCGGGCTGGGAAGCTGC
>JALVDQ010000422.1 GCA_027008885.1 Thiotrichaceae bacterium
CACCAGCCACATTTCATGTTCGCTAATATCGGGGATGGGTTCTCTCTGGACAGGAATAGCCATTAGTGGAGCGTACCTCCAAGACCCATATTTTCAGCACCTGAGGAAACACCTTCTACCAGCTCCTGACCCGTAGCATCACGAATATCAGTGATTTTTACATGAAAAGTGACGATTTTTCCAGCAAAAGGATGGTTACCATCAATGGTTATTGTCTTTTTTCCCACATCCTTTACGATAAATGTCTTAACTTCACCTTTATCATTTTGAAATTGAACCTCTGCTCCCACATGCCTGTACTCTTCCGGAACATTATGCAAGGCATCAGTAAAGATCAGATCCGGATCAGACTCCCCCCAGGCACATTCAGAAGGCAGGAGTTTGACAGAAACCTCGTCACCTGTCTTTTTGCCCAGCATTGCCGCCTCAACCTTATCATATAAACGGTTATGGCGACCAAATACACACTTCATCGGGAGATCAATACGCTCTACCACCTCTCCTGCCGGATCAGTAATCTGGTAAGTAAAAGTGACAACTTTATCTTTTGCTACAACTTGTTCGGAACTCATTTACACATACATTTTTGACTTAAAGCCCGCGATAATACTTTACTATCGTTAACAAATCATTATTTTGTGCGATAATCACAGTTCAAATCAATATTTAACAGGAAAAAATATGTCACAAATTGGTCGAGGAATGCCAAGAGCAAGATCTTTAGATGAATATAAGGAAATGCTTAAGGAAGCTCTTTACGAAATTCAGGAGGTTAAGGCAACCGCTGAATTTGATGATTATATGAACGATGCAGTCATGATCGCCGAATCCATGAAACCCGAGCTGGAAGCTATTCTGAAAAGTGTTGAAGAAGGAACAAACCAGTTTGGAAATGGTTTAAGCTTTATGCAAAACATGAAGAAAATACCCACTGAAATTGTGCCTTTTAAATCATTACTACTCAGAATTGATGATACACAAAAAAATGGGCTCGAAGACGATAAAGACTAAAAGCCTTTAGAAGCAAAGTTTCAAAGTTCAAAACTGCCCAAACTCAGCTTTTGTAGCAGGGTGGCACTTTGTTAAACACCGCTCCCGTGTTTCGTCCCTCAACACCACATAAAAATATATAAAAAACAGGGGGGATGGGTGTTTCTGAGGACAGAGGACAGAGGACAGTGTAGGGTCGGTGAAGTTTGCGTAATGAGCAGATTTAAACTTCGGTTATGGTTGGTTTCGCAAAGCTACACCAACCCTACGCAACTCCGCAAAAATATGTAAAAAACAGGGGGGATGGGTAGAAGAGGACAAAAGACAGCTGTCGGATTAGCCCAAGCGTAATCCGACAAGAGCGTGGCACTCTATCTGGCTTACCTTTCTTGTTCCCACGTTCCACGTGGGAATACAGTCCGGACGCTCCCGCGTCCCGTTCGTAACACTGAAGCGTAAGCACCCATCCTCTCATACTATTTATTGACATACCGACCGGTATGTATGAGAATTAATCTCATGAAGATAATAAAACCAATACTCATTTCTTTACTGCTGGGAACTTTGCTTTCATCTTCTCTGCTGGCGGAAAGCAATAGCCATACCAGACAAATTCTTGTAGTGGGTGTAACACCTTTGGCAAATTTGCTTTCGACAGAAAAACACAGTGTGCCAGCCAATATCATCAGTTTAAATCATACCGTTATTAGCGCTGAAATTACCGGGCGCGCGCTCTCAATCCTGGTTGAAACAGGGGATTATGTTAACAGGGGGCAAAAACTTGTGAGTCTTGATTGCCGCTCTTAT
>JALVDQ010000423.1 GCA_027008885.1 Thiotrichaceae bacterium
GCGCAAGTGTCTCTATTTAGGACACCCATAATTTAATCGTAAAAAAAGATTATAATTATGGGTGTCCTTTTTTTCTGGTGCGTATTTGGGTGAAATGCTGAGATTTCACAAATTATAGTCTAATTCAAGGAGTGTGATGATGGTAGCAGCAAATAATTTGGAAAGACAAAGAAGAATAATTACAAAATGTCTTATCACAGGATTATGTGTACTAGGGATCTTTTCTTGTTCTTCATCTGTTGAGTCAGGAGCTAGCGGTGAACCTACAGTAGTTCATAAAAAATTAATTACTAAAACAAAACCACAGGAGTGGTATGTTATTACAAAAGCGGCAGGTCGGAATATGTATGTTTTTTCACTGGTTCCCATCAGTAAAGATTATTATAATAGAAAAAGTATTTCTAGGTTTTATAAAATATCAGAAAATTTTAATTCGCCAAAAGAATTTTTAAAAAATTTAGTACAGTCAAAAAGATATAGAAACCCTAGAATTGTAATGAAAAATGCGCTTACCTGGACAGCAGGTGAAAAGCATAGATATACTCTCCCGATAACTTATGCTGAAATACTTTTGGATCATGAAGTTGATGGAACAAAGAAGATCATATCCCTAGTGGATAAGAAAAATTTAAATAAAATCAGGTGGTGTTTAGAAGTACCTCCTAAGAAAAATCTAGGATATCTAAATAATAGTAGGTGCTTGAATAAATACAAAAGAACAATTGGGGTCACCCATTAGCCAGCCGATGTGAAACCAATATTTAGGACACCCATAATTTAATCGTAAAAAAGATTATAATTATGGGTGTCCTTTTTTTCTCTGCGTTGAGTGTGCGAAACGCGGGGTGGTGTTAGCTATTGTTCCTGTGTTTCGTTCTTCAACCCAGGCTACATAAAAATATATAAAAAAACAGGGGGATGGGTATTTGTATAACAGGGATATAGTTGTTTGTTTAAAGGCTAAATTGATTTAAGTCATTTTTTACTGTAAAACAGGATTAATGAAATAATTTATTTTTCCCGCATATAAAGGAGTATATCAATGTTCAAAAACACAAAAATTAAAAAATTCTCTCTGCTTTTTGTTTTGACAGGAGCGATTGCAGGCACAGCCATAGCCGCAGATTACAAGTCAATTATCGTCCATCGCCAGGGTATTTATGATGTAATGGCAGGACACATGAAAGTGTTGAAATCTATCCTGTTTATGGGAAATGAGAATATTTCATCCGTAAATTATCATGCAAAGGCTATTTTGGAGGCTGCAAAGCATCATGGAAATGCCTTTCCCAAAGGCTCTGACAAGGGTAAAACTCACGCCTTGCCCGCAATCTGGGAGAAACCTGAAGAATTTAAACAAGCAGGTCAAAAGCTGGGTAAGGCATTGCAGGAATTTATTTCTGTTTCAGAGATGGCAGATAAAGAAGATCTTAAGGAAATGCAAGCTGCCTTTAAAAAGGTAGGTGAAGCCTGTAAAGGTTGCCATAAAAAGTTTCGTGAAGAGCTATAAGCCAAATTGAAGAAAAGTATTAAAGTTTGGGATCTATTTGTACGGCTTAGCCACTGGCTGATCGTACTTTTGGTCGCATCTGCATGGCTCAGTTCTGAATTTGGCGATGCAGAGTTTAAGTGGCATAGCTGGAATGGCTATGCGCTGTTTGTATTGGTGCTTAGCCGTTTGCTGTGGGGCTTTTTTGGCTCCACAACGGCTCGTTATCGTTCATTTATCAAGGCACCGAAATCTGCCTTTGTCTATCTGCAAGATATGAGAAAGGGTAAAGAAGCAGAATATGTGGGGCATAACCCCGCGGGTGGCTGGATGGCACTGATGCTTTGGCTGGTTTTATTAGCCCAGGCGGTTACCGGCATGTTTTCATCTGACGATGTTATTTTTGACGGACCTTTTTCTTTTTATGTCTCCTCAGCGACAGTTTCAAGTATTACGGGGATACACCATTTCTTGTTTAATCTGTTGATATTGTTAGTTATGTTTCATGTTTTTGCTGTTTTTTATCATCAATATGTAAAAAAAGAAAAACTAATTGAAGCCATGATAACGGGAAATAAAACACTTTCTAACGCAAACACTGATTTAAAACTGGAGTTTCGCCCGTTTTATTTTGCGGTTCTTATTGTGGCTGTTATCGGTGTCGGTTTTTGGCTGGTTTTAAGAAGCTATACTTGATTTTTGGCAAGAGTGTGGGAACTACTGTTTTTTTCTCCTTTGGCAAGAAAAGCCAGCAGTTCTGTTTTGCTGAGTCCTTTTGCAAAATAGAATCCCTGACCATAATCGCAACCTGCATCAACAAGAATCATTTTTTGTCTTTCGGTTTCAATTCCCTCTGCAACTACTTTTATCCCGAGGCGGTGCGCCATAACGATAATTGCCCTTACAAGGGTAATATCATCAGGTTCTGTCGTCATATTCTTGATGAAAGACTGATCTATTTTCAGGTAATCAACATTAAACTTTTTCAGATAAGACAAGGAAGAATAGCCGGTTCCAAAATCATCAATGGCAATATCAATATTCTTGTCCCTGATTTTTAATAAATTATTTCTTACCGCCGGACTTGTTTCCATAAGGATACCTTCGGTAATTTCAACCACAATATTGTTACCCGATAAACCCAGTGAATCAAGATAGTCAAACCATTTGGAGACATCCATACCATTGCGACGGAATTGCAGGGGAGAGGTATTAATTGTCATTTGAAAATCGTTGCGGTATTGACGACACAAGTCAACAGTATCATCAATTGCCTGCTTGAATATCCAGTCACCTATGCCATTGATGAGCCCACCTTCTTCTGCCAGTGGAATAAATTCTGCCGGTGAGACAGAACCCCGTTGAGGATGGCTCCAGCGTATTAGTGCTTCTGCCTTGCAAACTGTATTATCTGACAAATCAATAATAGGTTGATAATGAAGCTCAAACTCCTGATTCTGGTGCGCTTTGTGCAGATCCCGAATCAGGTTTGACTTGTATTGATTATCCGCAAACATCTGTTCATTAAAATAGGAGAAATAATTTCTTCCCATTTTTTTGGACTGGTACATTGCCTGGTCTCCATTGATAACCAATTGCCTGGCAGTGACAGCATCCTTTGGAAAACGGGTGATTCCAATACTGGTAGTGATAAATATTTCATTTTCCTTGATATAAAAAGGCGCGTTTAAACGGGAGCGGATACATTCTGCAATAATATTAAGCGTGGCTTTTTGATGAATACTGGACAGTATAATAATAAATTCATCGCCACCTATGCGGGCAACAAAACCGTTAAACGCCTTGACACATTTGACTATTCGTTTTGATGCCTGCTTTAGCAACAGGTCGCCAGCCTCATGCCCGAGGCTGTCATTGACCTCTTTAAACAGATCCAGATCAAGAAATAGCAAGGAAAAGGACTTCGACAGACAATTATTTTCTTCTATTTTTTCCTCAAGGTATCGGTAAAACTTGCGTCTATTGCCCAGCCCTGTTAGATAATCAATTTCAGACTGCTGAATCAGTTCATCCTGCGCTTTTTTCAGGATACTTTTAGTACGCCTGAGAATCACGATCCAAACACAGAAAAACAGGATAATGGTCATAAAAATAGAGGACACAATAAGAGCCGTTCTTTTTGAAACAAAAGAAGACGTTTTCATTCCAAACCAGTAATTTGTGATGGCATCAAGATCATGCCTGGATATTGAATCCAGTGCTTTTTGCACCACACTGAGCAGTTGTTTATTGGGTTTGATAATACCGACACTATGGTCACTTGAATATTCTGTTTCACCTGAAAAAGAGAGATTGTGATAAGCCAGTTTGCGAATAATAAAACTTGCTGTAACCGCATTGCCGACATACGCATCGGCACTACCAATAGAAACCAGGCTGAGTGCCATACTGGTATTTTTTACAGGAACAAGCTTAATCTCGGGGTATTTTTGTTTTATTTCACTTTCAGCAAAAGAACCTTGCTCGATAGCAACACGCTTGCCCTTTAATTTATCGAGAGATCCGATATAACCATTTTTTTCACTATCGTTAATAATGATGGTCGGTGTTTTAATATATGCTCGGGTAAATTCCAGATACTTTTGACGCTGGGGAGTATTCACTAACGCAGCGATCATATCAATCTGACCTTTTTTAGCCATTTCAATAGTCTCTGCCCAAGTCGCGTCTTTTTCGATATAAAATGTAAACCCCAGGCGGTAGGCAACCAGCTGCATTATATCCGCAGTAAAGCCAATGTATTCGTGCTCATCCGTAATTGAGCCAAACGGCGGAAAGGCGTGGTCAATACCTAAATGGATTGCAGGATTGGCTTTCAGCCAGCGTTTTTCTGCATCTGTCAGATCAAGACTGAAGTTATCCCCATAAAGAATATTCTCGATTTGTTTATGATTATCATCAATGGAAAGGATTTTTCCGGTTTTGAAAAACAGACTTGAGAGAAAAATAAAAAAAACAGCAAGAACTGCCATCCAGATATGTATTTTTGATTTTGAGACACTCATCTATGGCTATGTTTTTTTTATTATTAGACTAATTCCCACAATAATAGCAGTTGAGATACTCGGGGAAAATCCAAAAGAGGATAGAAGGTCGTTTATTTGTCAGGGGACAGTTTTATTGCGCCATTGCGCCCCCCCCTGAGCAACTGATCTCCAGTTTTTAATGCGAAAATAAATCATTGCGGCAATCAATACCAGTCCGGCGATGGCAACTATTTTGACCAGCCCCTGAACATCAGGATAAGCCGTTCCTTTCCAGAAAAGTTTAATAGCCAGCAATAAATAAAGAGCAAGAATAACAGGCAATTTGTACTTGCTGTTTTTAATCCAGTCTATTGCAGAAAATTGCACAGCCGCATAAGCGCTGGTTAAACCCAGTGTTGCCCCCATTAAAACATCAATTGGCCAGTGAACACCCAGCATAATCCGGCTTAATCCAACCGCACTGGCAAGCAAAATCATAACCGCTGTAATAAACCATTTTTTACAATAAAAGATAACACTGGCAGCAACCGCAAAAGCACTTAGCGTATGACCAGAGGGAAAACTGTGCCTGCTTATTCTCGGTCCAATTAAATGATAATCCGCCAAAGGCAATACATCGGTCGGTCTAGGCAAATCAAAAAGTGGTTTTAAAGTGCCTGAGAGGATGCCTGCCAGCAGCGATGCGATTAAAACAGAAAGCAGTAAATCGGGTTTTTTCCAGGCAATCAAAAAAATAACAAGCAGCACAAATGACTTCTTGCCAAATATGGTTATTGTTTCCCAGACTATATCTGGCAAGGCTTCCCCGCTGTGGTTAATAGCGAGAAACAAGCTTTCATTAACACCCAGAAAATGAATTAAAAAAGCAAGCAGGGGAAAGAGCAGAAAAAAATAGTTTTTATCAGGCATAAACGAAGTATAACTGAATTTAGAATTTGTCTGGGAATTATGACTTCTGTCCTCTGCCACCCATCCCCCCCTTTTTTTACACTTTTTCTATTCTGGCAGGCAGGGCTTGTCTCGCTGCCGAGCCGACAGCCCAGTCACCCAAGGTTGCATGACCGCCTCGTTTTATATCAAGTAGCCCCAGTTCATTTGAGGCTATACCTGCTGAGAGTTGGGGGGCTTCAGGTTGAGTTACACCATCAATTGTATGGGCTCGTGCGCCCAGTTCGGTATGACCATAACCATGTGGGATCGCTATTGCGCCTTTGACGATGCCATCACGCACCAAGGCAACACCAATGGCACTACCCTGTGGAGTAACAACTCGCACTTTATCACCCGATTGAATACCCGCTTTTTCAGCATCTTCTGGATTAATAGAGACAGGGTTATTGGGCATTATCTGACGCAAGCGTGGAGAGGCAATCGAATAGCTAGACTGTAGATTCGACTTAACAGAAATCATTCTTAGCGGCCATTCTTCTTCAGAATAAACCTCACTAACAGGTGTACCATCAGCAAATTGTTGTGGATACCAGGTTGGTACTCCGACAAAGCGTTTACCTGTCATGGTATTGACCGAGCGCCCTACTTTTTCATTGTAAATCTGTAGTGGCTTTTTATAGGCATGGGTTAGATGCTCACCTTTATATGCCTTGCTGTAATTCTCCATACGTCCGCCACGCGCATAAACGTAAGCGACCTTACGCACCTCTTCAGGTTTTAGGGTCTTTTTAAGTTCATCCATAATGCGACTTACGCCTGATACTTCAATATCATCATCAGAGGCATCAGGCAGTGGCTTTTTGCCAACATAGGCAATATTCGCACCTGCTCGCAAATACCAGTCTTCAGGGCGGTTTAATGGGTGCATTTTACCTTCAGAATCAGGAATAACCTTATCTCCAAAGCCTGGCAAACCAAGGCGTTTACCGACGGCAATAAAGAACATTTCCATGGTGATGGTTTCACCATCTGCGGTTTTATCCTGACGTGGTTCAAACACAGGCCAACGCGCGGTTGATGTTTTGGTAACCGTGCCATTCCAGGGCATTGCCCATCCCCAGGCTTCATACATAACACTATCTGGCACAATGTAGTCAGCCAGTGCTGAGGTTTCATTGATAAAACCATCAATCGCAACATGCAAACCCAGTTCTTTTGGGTCTTTCATTTTTTCGCCAATGGATGATTTTAAACCTGCCTGACCATAGATCGGGTTTGCCATAAAGCTAACTAAAGCTTTTAGTTTGTAGGGATAGCCATCAAAATGACTGGTTAAATATTCAGTATAAATGGGTGGTGAGAATGGGTACCAGGGTGCCTTGGTTGGATAAGGGCTCTCGCCAGCAGCTTTGCGACGTTTAAATTCACTACTTTTCTTATAGGGAAATTTTGAACGTGACAAGAAAATTCCTTTGGGTTTCACTTTACCAGGAAATTTCTTGAAGTTATATCGAGGGCCTTTTCCAAATGATGGGAATGCTTTACCCGATGGGCTTACCCCGCCTTTCCAGTTCCAGTTTCCGATTAAGGCATTTAGCATCAACACAGCCCAAGCGGTATAAAAACCGTTTGAACTCATCATGCCACCATGCGTATTGATTGCGGCACGTTTACCATGAGAGGTAAATTCTTTTGCTAGACCTTCAATGACTTTTGCATCAATACCACATTTTTCGGCATATTCTTCAAGCGTGAATCGCTGTGCTTCTTCTTGCAAAATTTGCATACTGGTTTTTACGGGAATGGTTTTTAAAGGAGTAGCTTTGCTATCAGCAGAAGCTTTTTCATTGCCTTCCCCATTACCTTTCTCATTACCTAGCTGCAACTCACCTTTATAAAATAGTGTTGCAACACCTTCTTTTCCGTGAGGGACAGGTTTACCTTCTACATTCATCAC
>JALVDQ010000424.1 GCA_027008885.1 Thiotrichaceae bacterium
TATATTAATCATTTCTTATATTCAAAGACAAGTTAAACTGAAAAATAATTAAGCAACTTGCGATCAGAATCATATTTTTTTAAATACTGGCGAATTACCCTATACTTTAACTAATTCAATCGCGGGAGATTCACCATGGGTCAGGAAATATTACATGAACATTTTACCTCTGCTGATTTTGAGCAGTTCCAGACTCATCTCAAAAGCGAAACGCTATTGCTGAATAAATTGTTTAAGGCGGGTGAGTTTTCTTCACGGGCGCCGGTTGGCGGTTTTGAAATTGAGGGCTGTCTGGTTGACAGGCACTACCGCCCTGCTCCCATTAATAAAGAGTTTCTTGAGCGCTTTAATAATCCCCTGGCAACTTCTGAACTTGCCAGATTTAATATTGAATTAAACAATCTGCCACACGCGCTTGGTGACAAGGTATTCACCCTGTTTGAGAAGGAGCTTCAGCAGACTTTTAAAGATGCTGACAGGGTAGCCAGTGAACTGCATGCCAGAGTTTTGCTCACAGGCATTCTGGCAACACTTGTTCCAGATGATCTTAGCTTGAAAAATATGACCGATATGAAACGCTATCATGCGCTTAACAAGGTCATTCTGGATGCACGCAGGGGAAAACCGCTGGTACTGGATATTTCAGGTAAGGATCATCTGCAACTCACCCATGATAATGTTATGATGGAGTCAACCACGACCTCTTTTCAGGTTCACATGCAAGCGCCCTGGCAAGATGCGCATCATTATTATAATGCCTCCCTGATTGCTTCTGCCCCGATTATGGCGATTGCAGCCAATTCGCCCTTCCTGTTTGGCAGGCAACTTTGGCAGGAAACCCGTATTCCCGTCTTTGAACGCTCGATAGTGACAGCCGACAGGCAGCAGCGGGTCAGTTTTGGAAAAGGCTTTGCAAGGCAGAGTATTGTGGAGTGCTTTAATGAAAATTTAAGTGATTTTCCGCCCTTGCTGCCCATGCTTTTTGAGCAAAAAGCCGACAGGTTTAAACACCTCAGCCTGCATAACGGCGTTATCTGGCGCTGGAATCGTCCCCTGGTTGGTTTTGATGAGGATGGCACGCCGCATGTGCGCATTGAACATCGTATTCTGCCTGCGGGACCGACAATTTCTGATATGCTTGCCAATGCGGTATTCTTTTATGGCATCACCCAGAGCCTGGTCAAAGAGTTAAAAAATGGTGAGATTATGCCCTTTGAGCAAGCCAGGGAAAATTTTTACCGTACTGCCAAATACGGTCTGAATACTGAAATTCAGTGGAACGGTAAAACAGTTAGACCTCAATCGCTTATTTTGGACAAGTTATTAACACTTGCGCAACAAGGGTTGCTTGATTTGGGTATTGATTCTGGTGATATTGAGCATTATCTTGGTATTATTGCCAAGCGCACCGCAAATGAACAAACCGGAGCAATGTGGCAAATACAGCACATGAAACAAAACAATTGCAGCATTGAGCAGTTAAGCAGAGACTATTTGCATCAGCAACATTTGAATCAACCTGTTCATACCTGGTCGCACTAGAAAATAGCTCATTAACAACTGGTTCATAAAAAATGTTAAAACTACAAGAACTCGAAAGCATTCCAGAAGGCTTGCTGGAATTAAAAAAAGTCAGTGATCTGCACAAAATCCTGGAGCAACCGACACTGATTCATCTAAAAGGGGAAAAGCAACAGCCTTTGTTTGTCAGCGTGTTGTTACATGCCAACGAGGACACTGGTTTTTTTGCCGTACAATCATTATTAAAACGCTATCAGAACAAGCCCTTGCCACGCTCCCTGAGCCTGTTTTTTGGCAATATCGAGGCCAGCAAGGAAGGTCTTCGACACCTTAACAGTCAGCCCGACTATAACCGCGTGTGGCCGGGTACAGATCATCCTGAATGTGAAGAAACCCGGCTTATGCAGGATGTTGTCAACAGCATGGCAAAACGCAATCCCTTTGCGAGCATTGATATTCATAACAATACGGGAAAAAATCCCCATTATGGTTGTGTTAACCGACTTGAGCCGGATTTTCTCTATCTGTCATCCCTGTTCTCGCGCATTGTGGTTTTCTTTGAAACACCAAAGGGAGTGCAGGCGATGGCAATGTCCGAGTATTGTCCTGCGGTTACAGTTGAATGTGGCAAACCACATCTGTCACATGGCATAGAACACGCCACTGACTTTGTTGAAACTGTTTTGCATCTGGACGAAATCAAGCCTCATGCAGGGCATCAACCTGATGTCGAGATTTATCATACCGTAGCCCGCGTCACCATACCTGAATCAAACAGCTTCAGTTTTTCTAATGGCGAAACCACCCATGCAGATGATCATAGCGATATTGTTTTTGCCCATGATATTGACCGCGTTAATTTTACCAAACTGCCCGCCAATACTGTTTTTGGCAAGATTCGACCACAAAGCAATGCCCGACTCATTGCCTGGGATGACCACGAAAGGGATGTGAGTGATGACTATTTCAGCATTGAGGGCGAAAACCTGACACTCTCAAAATCACTCATGCCTGCCATGCTCACTTTGGATAAAAAGATTATTCGTCAGGATTGCCTCTGCTATTTAATGGAAAACATCAATGTCTAAACCTGTTTTTAAACACTTTATCAACTTTTTTGCATTATTTTTTCTGGTATTGCTACTGGGGAATGGCAACGCCATCGCACGCCCACACCCTAAAGCGATTGAATTTCCCGAAGGTTTGCCCTGGGTAAATGTTTCCCGACCGCTAACATTAAAAGATCTGAAAGGCAAAGTAGTTATTCTTGATTTCTGGACCTACGGCTGTATCAACTGCATTCATGTACTGGAAGATTTTCGCAGGCTGGAAAAAAAATACGGCAATAAAATAGCCATTATAGGCATCCATACGCCAAAGTTTGACAATGAAAAAAATATTGAAACATTACGTCGTATTGTGGTGCGTTATGGCATTGAACACCCCGTTATCAATGATGTCGATTCCATAATGGCGAGACAATACGGAATGCGCGCCTGGCCGACCCAGTTTTTAATTGATCCGCAGGGTAAAATTTTGGGACGTGTCGTCGGTGAAGGAAATTATGAGCTGTTTGTCGAAAATATTGACAAGCTTCTCAAAGAGCAGGCTGCCGATCTCAGTGACCACAGGCTGCCAATCCTGCTGGCAAAAAAAAGCTTTGCCAACTCCTTGCTGGCAGCACCCGGTAAAATAGCCGTGTCACCCGATCAAAAAATGGTGGCAATCAGCGACACCCTGCATCATCGCATTATCATCACCAATAATCGGGGCAAAATAATAAAATACATCGGTGGCAAACAGTCAGGTTATCGTGATGGCGATTCAAAACAGGCACGTTTTCTCTCGCCACAAGGTCTGGCATTTACCCGCAAGGGCTTGTATGTAGCGGATACTGGAAACCATACGATTCGTTATATTGACCTGAAAACAGGCAATGTCAAAACCGTAGCCGGCAATGGCAAAAATGAAGTGCATCGCGGCAAGGGCTACAAGGCGACGTCCATCGGTTTGCGTTCACCCTGGGCACTGGCACTTAAAGACAAACAGCTTTATATCGCAATGGCAGGCATCCACCAGATCTGGAAGTTTGATATTGAAAAAAATACGATTGGACGCTGGGCAGGCAGCGGTGCTGAAAGTATTGATGATGGCGACTTGAATCAGGCTGCCTTTAGTCAGCCTAGCGGCTTGAGCCTGATGGATAATATACTCTTTGTCGCGGATGCAGAAGATTCTGCGGTACGCATGATTGATCTTGACAAAAAGCGCGTAAAAACACTGCTTGGTTCTGGTCTGTTTGACTTTGGCGACAAGGATGGAAAATTCAGTCAGGCGCGCTTGCAGCATGTTCTGGGAATCACTGCCAAAGATACAGACAAAATTTATATTGCAGATACCTATAACCATAAAATCAAGCGACTTGACCTGAACACCAAAACAGTCGTTAGCGTAGCAGGAACCGGAAAACCAGGAAAAGGCAAGGGAAAAGCCACCAAAGCAGCACTCAATGAACCAGGCGGACTGGTCTTCCTCGGCAATAAAATACTTATCGCCGACACCAACAACAACCGCATTATGCAATATGATCCGGCACGCAAAACACTGAATGAATGGATTGTGCGGAAATAAACCAAATCAGACTAAACAATGAAACTGCATGATAAATTACTGCTTGTTAGTATCAGCCTTTACCAGAAATACATCGCCCCACATAAAGGCTTTTGCTGCGCCCACAGCGCCTTAACGGGTGAAATGTCATGCTCAGCCTTCGTAAAACAACAAATAAAAACCGCTGGACTGTTTGCTTCAATCAAAACAATAAAACACCGCTTTAAACGCTGTAAAATGGCAGCACAGACTATCCAGAATCAAAAGAACAGGAAAAAGATGAAAAAACAGATTCAGATGCCTGTCAACCTTGCCTGACTGAAATTGGCTGCAATATTGCAGCCTGCATTTTTTTTAATTGATTAATCAAGTTTCGGAGTTCAATAGGCAGATTGGCGCTGAGAAACGAAGCCCAACAATCACGCAGAAAGGAAGCTAAAGTACTTTTGTTGGGCTTCCTGCGTCAGCCCAACCTACCAATTATACTGCGACCTTCAATTAGTGATTGAAGGCTGCAGTATACGACCCACAAAGCAGCCCTTGATAAACTCTTGACACTTCAGTTTCAGATTTTTGATGAAAAATCAGTTATTGGAGGTTGAGGTATATACTGCTCAAGAGATCCATCAAACTAATAATGATAACGACACTGAACGATAAAAATCGTATCATTCACCTGTTTATACACTAAACGATGTTCCCTGTTAATACGTCTGGAGCCTGTCCGAGAACTGGGATTGAAGCGAAAATTCCAGAATTGTTATAAGGTGAGTTTATCAAGAGAGGCGAATAGTCGTTCTATTTAACGAACTTGATAAGCTCAGATTATGATGATTGTGGGATTTGCAGTCAATTTCCAGTTTTCGGACAGGCTCCCAGGAGCCTGTTCTTTTATTTTGAATGACTTGTCATATAATCAACTGCGGCTTTTACATCAGCATCTGATAACGACATATTGCCACCTTTGGGAGGCATTGCGCCTTTGCCTTTCAGGACGGAGTTGTATAAAGAGTCCATACCTGTTGCAATGCGGGGAGCCCATGCTTCCTTGTTGCCAAACACAGGAGCGTTAGCCACTCCGGTTTTATGACAGGCAAAACAGACAGTATCATAAGTTTTCTTGCCTGCTCCGTTTGAGGGGGCTTCAGCTGCTTTTACTGCGGTATTTGCAACAGGAGCTGCTGCTGCGACTGGAGCTGCCGCTGCAACGGGAGCTTCCGGCTTGGCAGGTTTTGCTGGTTGCTCTGGCTGGGCTTTTGCCTGCGGTGCTTTGGGTGCTGCTACCTGCTGTTCTTTCTTATCAGCAACCTCTGCAACTTTTTCTGTAGTTGCTGTAGTTGCTGTCTGCGCTTGCTGTTCAGCAGCAGGCTTTTTGGCTGGAGCTGCTGCCGCATCACCTAAATGGAATCCGGCTTTATTTGTCATGAAAATAATAGCTGCTTTTAACTCTTCATCAGAAAGAGAAGGATTACCGCCACGCGCTGGCATAGCACCCTTACCATTCATGGCTGTATTCATAAGGGCATCAAGACCCGTTGCAACTCTTGGCTCCCATGCGGCTTTATCGCCAAACTTGGGAGAACCTGCAACGCCAGTCCCATGACAGGCTTTACATACGCTGTTATATACTTCTTCTCCTGATTTTGCTGCGGTAGATGTAGCAGCAGCAGGGGCGTCGGATGTAGCAGAGCTGCCAATCGGTTTTAAATTATCTGCCGCCTTTTCGACGACTGAAGATGACGTGATTTCCCCTTTTGTTGAATTTCTGTTGTATGTATTGATAAGGCTAGAAACTAAAATATAAACTGCACCGAGAAGTGCAACAGCACTGGCAATAAATACTAGTTTTGCGCCAGCATCTACTTTTGGGGCATGACTTGACATGATCATCTCCTGAACTTAAGTTGATAAATGGAGCGCGATTATATTCAAAAGTTCTAATATTAGCTACTTTTTTTTGTTAAATATTAAACAAAATGCAACTGTCCAGGGTAATCCATAGCTACCCGGATTGCTTTATTATGTTCAAGAACAAGATAAAAGCACTCAGTTTGTATGGGATTATTTGATTAACTGCGACAAGAAACAAGAAAACAGGCGGAAAGTGGCGCACCCGGCGCGATTCGAACGCGCGACCATCGGCTTCGGAGGCAGATACTCTATCCAGCTGAGCTACGGGTGCATAGTACTTTTTTATGTTCCTGACAAGTATAAGTCATTGAACCTCAATAAACAAAAAATAAAAAACAGACAACAAAAGTAGTGTTAACCATCGTCCCGTAACCATCGCTCCCGTGTTTCGACAGAGTTTTAAGCTTCCACTCGATACACCTCTTCCAGTTTGCTAATTCCCAGTCCGTGCATTTTCTTTACCTGAATCTGTACCGGAATGCGTTCTTTCATGGCTTCTATATGGCTGATAACGCCAATCATTTTGCCGCTGGCATTCAGGCTGTCCAACGCATCCAGCGCGATTTCAAGTGTTTCGCTATCGAGTGTTCCAAAACCTTCATCGAGAAAGAGCGAGTCGATACTGGTTTTGTGGCTAACCAGATCGGAGAGCGCCAATGCCAGTGAGAGGCTGACCAGAAAACTTTCACCACCGGAGAGTGTGCTTGTGTCGCGCTCGGCATCGGCTTGCCAGGTGTCAATGACTTGCAGTTCCAGCGCGTCTCCCTGTTTGCGTTGCAGGCTGTAACGCCCCTGTAGTCGCTTGAGTTGCTGGTTGGCAAGGTGAATCAGGTGGTCGAGCGTTAGTCCCTGTGCGTATTTGCGGAATTTGGCACCGTCTGCGGAGCCAACCAGCTGGTTCAGGTATGCCCAGTCCTGATTTTGCTGGCTTTGTTTGTCTATTTTGCTTAACAGTCTTTGCTGTGTTTCTCGCTGTTTTTGATCTGTTTGCAATTGGCTTGCGATGGCACCCTGTTCTGTATTGAGCGCCTTGAGTTGTGTGTTGATGCTGTCGATTTGTTGCTTTAATTGCTCAGGCGATTGTGATGTAAGCGTTTTTAATGCGCTTTGCTCCTGGCTTGCCTGGTGTTTGTCGAGCTGTGTCTGGATTTGTTCGATTTGTGCCTGCGCCTGCTGTTTCTGTGTTAGCAGTGTTTCCTTTAATTTTAGCAGTTGTGTGCGTTCCTGCCGATCCAAAAGTGACTGTTCAAATGACTCCTGATCCTCAAAGGGGCTTTTTTGCA
>JALVDQ010000425.1 GCA_027008885.1 Thiotrichaceae bacterium
ATCACAAAACGCGCCTTTGGCAAGGATCGACGCTATCCAATCACCTCGCATTACCGCTGGTATCTATGAACCAAATATGCAGGAATACTATCAGCCTCGGCAAAATATATAAAAAAAGGGGGGGATGGGTGTGTCAGAGGACAGAGGACAGAGGGCAGAAGACAGAGCATCTAATTGTAGGGTTGGTGGAGTTTACATAACCAACCAGGTTCGATTGGTTGCGCATGGCTACACCAACCCTACGCAACTACGCAAAAAATATGTAAAAAAAGGGGGGGATGGGTGTGTCAGAGAACAGAGGACTGAGGACAGAGGACAGAGATGTAGTTGCAGGGTGATAAACCCGCGAAATTCTTAATCGTGAAGAGTAAAACTTACTTGAGCCAATTATTCGGACAGGCTTCCGGCTTTAAAATTATCAAACTGTGTAATCGAATCCTCTTTTGTCCATAAGCCACTAAAACCGTTTTGGTAGGTGTCATCGTGGTAGTCAATCTGCAATTTTCCATCGAGATAAGCCTGTATGTGATCACCTCTGGCAACTATACGCATATTGTGGAATTTGTTTTTTTCTGGCGCGCTTACTGTGGCTGAGGCTAGTTGCTGTCTTCTGCCATTAACAAAGGTATACAAGCGATAGTTGTCTTCAAGTGCATTGGCACGAACGATATAATAATTGTCTTTATCTTTTGCCCTGAAAATAATTCCGCCGCTAGCATCAATATTGCCGGAGACTGGTTTAAAATCGACACTCACTTCCAGGTCTGCAAATTGCTTGTCTTCACGCAAAATCACAGGGAAATCATGCTGCGTGCTGTTTTGCTCCAGCACACCGTTTTTAAAAACCCAGTGCCCCGCATAAGCTTTCCAGGCGGGATTCTGTGTTTTAAAATCATCGCTTATTTCTGCATTGCTGCCAGCTGCTATTTTAGTGGCATTTTTCATATTGTCATCATTGCAAGCAGCAAGGTTCAGCAAGAGTCCGGTAATTGCCATATTGAGAATAAACTGCTTTATACCCTTCATTTTTTTATCCATTAATGTTCTGCTTTATGTTCAGCCGCATGAGACAGGTATAGCGCCAGACCCAGCAAGGCAATGCCTCCCGCGAAATAAAGCAGGTCATGAGCGTTGTTAAATTCCATGTTTAAGGCGTGTTCAAAATATTTAACAATCAAAATCATTAGAATAACTTTTGCCAGGCGACTTTTAAGGTCATCGAGATTTCTGATCACCAGGATCTTTGAGCCTCTTGCCGAATTACTTGCCTGTTCGATTTTGCTGATGAATAGCTCATATAAGCCCAGTGCAAAGATTAGCAACACGGTTGCCAGCAAATAACCGTCAATAATTTCAACCACATGGGTAATGGTTGTTGAGCGCAATTTGGCTCTGGCTTCGACACTTAAATCAGGTGAAATGTATTCGCCCAAATGTGAAATCATAATCCAGGCATCAACCGATGCCATGTATAACACTGCAATCGCGGCAGCCAGGCTTGCCAGAACCGCAGCCAGCACCATCAAGCGGCTATTCCATAAAAAGCTTTCAAACAGAGTTTCAACAAGTTTCATTATAAGGTTAATCCTGCGATTTGTATTATTTGCCCGTCTGCACAGATCAAGGGTAGCCTGGAACGCAGCCAGGGCGGTATGCCTTTTTCGGCAAACAGTTTTTTGAGTGGAATCATTTTGTTTTTCTTTGGGCAGTATATTTTTTCACCACCCTGTCGAAAACGCACTGTAACAGTTTGCTTCCTGGTGTGCAAAATTTCCGGGCTTAATTCAAGCTGAAGTGATGCTATTTTTAGCGGTTTTGTGGTGTCCCAGACAAATGACTGGCGTGGATCATGCGCTGTTAGCTCTGGCATGATATAAAGTCGTTTGTTATAGCGTCTGATTTGCGTTTGTTGCCATTCAAGCAGTGGCTGGGCATCTTCACGCGCATGAATCACATCGCTAAACAGGTGTTGCAGCTTTTTTTCCGAGGGATATTTAAAACCACTTTGGGCGATCCAGTAGCGCAGCAACATTTTTTGTCTGATTGCAGAAAAATCAAGCAGTTTGTCAATCTTCACGGTATTATTTTGCGGGTCGCAGATGCAGCTTAAATCTTCTGCCGCAATTTCATCCAGAAGCTGCCTGGTTTCTGCCTGAATGGATGCGGAACGGTTTAGCGCCTTGTCCAGACCTGCCCAGCGTTGTCTTAATTGGGGTAAAATCTGTTGCCGCAGGTAATTGCGATCAAAAGAAAGATCCTGATTGCTTGGATCTTCAATATAATTCAGTTGATATTGATGGGCATAGTGCTCCAGTTCGCGTCTTGATACGCCCAGCAGGGGACGAGCATGTTTGCCTTTGCCAAAATCACGAATTTCGGGCATGGCAGCCAGCCCCTGAACGCCAGCGCCCCTGAAGAGTTGCAGTAAAATGGTTTCTGACTGATCATTTTGATGCTGTGCTGTGAGCAGGATTTCATCGGGATGAAGTGCTTGCCTAAAGGCTTGATAACGGGCTTCACGAGCGCTACCTTCGATACTTTCCCCTTTGTTCGGGCGGAGCTTCAGATAAACAATTTGAAGCGGGATATTCAGCTTGTCACAGACGCTTTGACAGTGTTCCACCCAGGTATCAGCAATTTTCTGCAAACCGTGGTGAATGTGTATCGCACGAATATTCAGATCAGACGTTTGCGAGGCAAGATGCAATAATACATGCGAATCCAGACCGCCACTATAGGCAACCAGGGCCTTGCCTTTTAAACTGATTTGCTGCACGTCCCTGAATCAGGAATTGAACTTCCCAAAACTCATTAGACGTTGATAGCGTTTCTCGAGTAATTGATCTGTGGTCAATGCGCGCAGTTCCCTGAGGCTGCTTTGCAGTGCTTCGCTGATATGGCTTGCAACTGCATCATAGTCACGATGCGCACCACCTAGTGGCTCGGGAATAATGCGGTCAATCAAGTCAAGCTTGCTGAGTTTCTCGGCAGTGATACCCAGAGCTTCGGCGGCATCATTCGATTTTGCCGAGTCTTTCCATAAAATTGAGGCGCACCCTTCTGGCGATATGACGGAGTAGGTGCTGTATTGCAACATCATCACGCGGTCGGCAACCGCAATGGCGAGAGCGCCACCAGAACCGCCTTCTCCGGTAATTGTAGCAATAATGGGAACCCGCAGTTTTGCCATTTCAAAGAGATTTCTGGCAATCGCCTCGCTTTGACCACGTTCTTCTGCGCCAATACCGGGATAAGCGCCAGGTGTATCCACAAAGGTAATTACCGGAAGGTGAAACTTTTCTGCCAGTTTCATAAGGCGCAGTGCCTTGCGATAACCTTCCGGTCGGGGCATTCCAAAATTGCGTTTGATATTTTCATTGGTGTCACGACCTTTTTGATGCCCAATCACCATCACCGGATTGCCATCAAAACGGGCGATACCGCCGATGATTGCCTTGTCATCAGCATGAGCACGATCACCATGTAACTGCTGAAAGTCGGTGAAAATGCGGTCGATCATATCAAAACTATAAGGGCGCTTGGGATGCCGCGCCAGTTGCCCTATCTGTTTTGAAGTCAGTTTTGAAAAAATCGTTTTGGTGAGCGACTTAACCTTTCCTTCGAGTCGCTCAACTTCATCACCCAGATTAACGTCAGAACTGCTGACATAGCGAAGCTCATCTATTTTAGCCTCCAGTTCGGCTATTGGCTGTTCAAAATCAAGAAAATCCGGGTTCATGCTTCTGCTATTCCTTTATTCGCTACTGGAATTTTCCTGAGCGGCAATTTCTTCATGCACTTTTGCCATGTCAATTTCTTTTACCTTGCCAATGACTTCTTCAAGCTGTTGGGCATTTAACATGCCTGGCTGGGAAAACAGCACAACCTGCTCACGGAAAATCATCAGGGTTGGAATAGAACGAATCTGGAAGTGTGCTGCCAGCTCCTGTTCAGATTCTGTATTTACCTTGCCAAAAACAATATCATCGTGCTTTTCTGATACTTCCTCATAAATTGGCGCGAATGATTTACATGGTCCACACCATTCTGCCCAAAAGTCGATAATAACAATGTCGTTGTTCTCAATAGTTTCTTCAAAAGTTTGAGCAGTAATATCTATAGTCGCCACAGCGAACTCCTAATTTATAATTAATTGATAAAGTGTTTGGGAATATACGGGCATGGTAGTGGAATTTCAAGTTTCAGCCCTTTCTTACTTTCATTTAATCGAATTTCTTTGATCTCCCCAGGCAGGAACAAGCTTATGCCGGATTCCCAGATGATCAAAAATTCGCGCTACCATGAAGTTGATTAAGTCATCCAGTGTTTCAGGCTGCTGATAAAAGCCGGGGTTGGCGGGCATAATGACTGCCCCCATTCTGGATAGCTTGAGCATATTTTCGAGATGAATCTCTGAAAATGGCGTTTCCCGCACCACCAAAATCAGTTTTTTTCGTTCTTTTAAGGCAACATCCGCGGCTCTTTCCAGCAAATTTTTACTGCTGCCAACAGCGATGGCGGAAAGCGTACCAGTGGAACAGGGACAAATAACGGTTGCATCCGCGACACCTGTGCCACTGGCTATGGGTGCCATCCACTGCTGCCGTTCATATACTTTTATTTGCCCGTTTGATGCATTAAAGGATTGCGTAAAAAATTGCTGAATATCACTGGCGCGTGAAGGCAAATCGAGGCTGGTTTCTGTTTTAATCACAATTTGAGCGGGACGGGATAATAATAACGAGATATTCACTCTGGCTTTCACCAGCTCCTCCAGCAAACGCAAACCGTATTGTGCGCCCGATGCACCTGTCATAATTAATGTAATATGCTTGCTCAAGTGTTTACTGCTCTCCAGCCTGCTCTCTGGCTGCCAACGCATCGAGGAGCTTGTTATGGATAGCGCCAAAACCACCATTGCTCATGACCAGTAATTGATCGCCCTGTTTGGTATTTGCAACCACGCCTGAGACCAGCTCATCAATATTGCTGTGAAGTGTTGCCTTATCCCCCAGTTTGTGCAAAACAGGCTGCATATCCCAGTCCAGATTCTCAGGCTGGAAGAGCACAACCTGATCGGCAATTTGCAGCGACTTCGCCAGTGATTCCTTGTGAATACCAAGGCGCATGGTGTTCGACCTTGGTTCCAGTATGGCAATGATTTTTTGCTCGCCGACATTCTGCCGCAGCCCCTTGAGGGTGGTTTCTATGGCAGTTGGGTGATGCGCAAAATCATCATAAACACGAATACCACTGACTTCGCCTCGCAGTTCCATGCGGCGTTTGATGCCCTTAAATTCGCCAAGTGCAGCAATTGAGTGAGCAGGCGGAACGCCCACATGACGTGCTGCCGCGATTGCCGCAAGCGCATTGCTTACATTATGCTCGCCGAGCAGTGTCCACTTCACCCTGCCCAGTGTTTTATTATCGAGTATTACCTCAAATTCACTGCCATCCGGCTTAATATAATGCGCTTTCCAGCCCGGGTGTTTGCTTTTCTGAGTTGCTGAAAAATACTCAACTGGTGTCCAGCAACCCCTATCCAGCACATCCTGAATATTTTTTTCATTCGCATTGGCAATCGCCAGCCCTTCACCTGGCAACATTCGCATCAAATGATGAAACTGTGTTTTTATGGCTTCAATATCAGGAAAAATATCGGCATGGTCATACTCAAGATTATTTAAAATCAGGGTGCGCGGATGGTAATGGACAAATTTGGAGCGTTTATCAAAAAAAGCGGTATCGTATTCATCCGCCTCAACCACAAAAAAGGGAGATTCACCGAGGCGTGCCGAGACACCAAAATTTTCTGGCACACCGCCAATCAGAAATCCTGGTTTTAGTCCCGCATATTCCAGAATCCAGGCGAGTATACTGGCGCTCGTGGTTTTACCGTGTGTACCAGAAACAGCCAGCACCCAACGCTCCTTGAGTATATTTTCATAAAGCCATTGGGGTCCGGAAGTGTAGTCCAGATTGTGATTCAGCACATGCTCGACAACTGTCATGCCACGTGTCATGACATTGCCGATGACAATCTGATCAACGTCTTTTTTGATATGGGCAGGATCGAATCCGGAAATTACCTCAATGCCCTGTGATTCCAGCAGGGTGCTCATGGGTGGGTAAACATTTTCATCCGAGCCACTGACCTGGATGCCTGATTCTTTTGCCAAAAGAGCAATGCCTCCCATAAAGGTACCGCAAATGCCGAGTATGTGTATTTTCATTGCTTGTTTCTGTGTGCCTGCGTTTTTTGATTATTATTTAACTGCCTGTTTAGTCATTATTCTGTTTAGTTATTGTCCTGTTTAGTCATTATCAAGGTCTTCAAGCTCGTCAATTAAGTCAGACTGCTGTTTTTCATCTTGCTTGCCATCGTGGATCAAATAATCCCTGCGTTGCAGCCAGGCATCACGCAAGGCAATATATTGATCATCTGAAAGATCCTCGAGCGCGGCTTCTTCTGTCAGCAAGTCTGCTCTTTCGTCCAGCTTTTTGAGCGCAAACAGGGCATATCGCTGATCACTGTAAATCGTCGGATCAAGCAAAAAATCAATACTAAACTTTGCCGTAGCATCGCGCAGTGTTGATGGACCAAAAAACGGCAACATTATATACGGGCCTGAATCAACCCCCCACACAGCTAAAGTCTGCCCGAAGTCTTCATGGTGCTTTTCAAGCCCCATTTCTGTGGCAATATCAAAAAGACCACCAATACCAAAGGTTGAATTAAAAATAAAGCGTTGCGTATCTTTCAGCGCATCACCCGCTTTGAATTGCAGCAGATTATTTGCTGCATTGCCAATATCGCCCAGATTCAGAAAAAAGTTGCTGATACTGGTATCAACAGGCTCCGGCATAATCTTTTTATAAGCCTTGGCAACAGGCTTAAACAAATGCTTGTCAAAAGCAACATTGACCTTGTAGATTTTACGGTTTAGCTTTTCAAAGCGATCAGATGATGCTTGCGTCCCACTTCCCTCGCTTTCCTTGCTGGAAGGATGCTCAGGGGCATTACTGGAACAGGCGTACAAAAACATTAAAAGCATCAAAACAATGCCTTTTAATAGTATTTTTTTTGTATGACTTGCAAAAAACATGATCCTGCCTTTCTGATTGAAACTGATTGAAATGTAAAGTTCTTAACTGCGAATAGTGTAAAAATCCCCAGGAGCCTGTCTGAGAACTGGGATTGAAGCGAGGGAAAGCTGATTTGAGCTAGATTTTTTATCAATTTGAGGCGAATAGTTGTTCTATTTAACGAAAATTGAGGGAAAATCTAGCCAAATTCAGCTTTTCCGCAGTAGGCTCACTAT
>JALVDQ010000426.1 GCA_027008885.1 Thiotrichaceae bacterium
CTTCGTGTTTGCTATTATTCACATTGAGAGTCACTTGTGTCATTTTTTATTTCCTCCTGTTTAAGGGTTAAAATATGAGGATAGACCTTTTTGTGACTCTCATGGTATCTACGGTTCTCTGTCTTCTGTCTTCTATCCTCTGACAACACCCATCCCCCCTGTTTTTTATATATTTTGCAACTACTCAGCGTAAATTTAAACCGGATTATCTATATCCACAAATTCACATAGCAGTCCAAATTTGGCGGATACATGCTCGCCTAGTGCCTGAATGCCGTAACGCTCGGTGGCGTGATGCCCTGCGGCGATATAATGTACGCCTGTTTCCCGCGCGATGTGTACGGTGTGTTCCGAGATTTCGCCACTGATGAATGCGTCAACGCCTGCCTCGACTGCTTTATCTATCCAGCCCTGTGCTCCTCCTGAGCACCAGGCAATCCGACGGATTGCATGCTCGCCTGCGCTTATTAGCAGTGGCTTGCGTTTCAGTGATTTTTCAATTCTGCTTCCCAGGTCTTCGAGGCTGATGTATTCCTGCAAGCGTCCGAAATTGCCGATGCCCTGCCCATCCATAACGCCTTCCACCTGAATATCCAGGCGTTTTGCCAGTTGTGCGTTATTTCCCAGTTGAGGATGCGCATCCAGAGGCAGGTGGTAAGCCAGCAGGCTGATATCATGCTGCATAAGCAATTTCAGGCGCTTATATTTCATGCCGATAATGCGTGGATCTTCCTTGTCCCAGAACCAGCCGTGATGTACCAGTATGGCATCCGCCTGGCGTTCTATGGCAGCTTCGATCAGGGCTTGCGTGGCAGAGACTCCGGTGATAATCCTGAGCAGTTTTTCCTTGCCCGCTACTTGCAGTCCGTTGGGTGCATAGTCTTTGAATTTATCAATTTCAAGATAGTCATTGATAAACTGGGTGACGTTTTTTAGTGTTGCCATATTATTTCCTGTCTGTTTCCGCCTGTTTTTTGTGTATTTATTTTTTTCTGTGCTTTTTACGCTGAAGCACAATACCTGATACGATAATGACTAAAAGTATTGTGACAATCAGCCAGTTACCCCAGCGAACATAGGGCGTTGCTCCTGTATAGGCTTGCACATCATGGGTGATGATCTTGTTGCTGTATTGTTTCGCGGTTGCCAGCACTTTGCCTTTTTCGTTAATGATTCCGGCAGGTCCGGTGGTGGTAGCGCGTACCATATAGCGACCGGTCTCCAGCGAGCGCATGCGCGCAATCTGCATGTGTTGCGCCGGTTGCAGTGAGCCACTAAACCAGCCGTCATGGGTGACATTAATCAGCAGCGTGGCTTCAGGCAGGGAGGCAATGATTTCTGTACCAAAGGCATCTTCATAACAGATACTCATTTGCGCTGTCTGTCCCAATACTTGCAACGTGCCATTCTCCTTTTTGCCGGCTGTGATATTTGAGTGCGGAATCCAGTTGCCCATCCAGCGAATGTATTTCAGCAGTGGTATATATTCACCAAAAGGAACCAGATGGCGCTTGGAATAGAGTTCACGATCATCTGCTGATATTGCCAGCACGCTATTTTCCACCCCCTGATTCTGATTCACAAAGAAACCACCGATCAGAACTGCCTGATTTTCTCTGAGGGAGTCCTGCAAGGGCAGCACAACATCGTCCATGTGATTATTAAAGGTTGAGAATAAAGCCGTTTCTGGCCAGACGATCAAATCGCTTTGCCTGCTTTGGTCTGTCATCTGCAAATACAGATTGATCATGGCATCAAGATTGTCCGGGTTAAGCTTTTGTTGCTGTGAAATATTTGATTGCAATACTGCGACATTAAAGACGTCACCTGTTTTTTCGGTCCAGTTGATTTTCGACAGCAAAAAACCTGTCAGTGTCAGCAGCGCAATGATGGCTATTGGCAAATAGGACAGCTTTCCCCGACTTAATCTGTCATGCGTGAGCTTGAGCAAGGCACCTGATACCATCACCGTTACCAGACTTACACCCAGTACACCTGCTACGGGCGCATACGCAGAGAAAATGGTGTCAATCTGGGTATTTCCCAGATAAAGCCAGGGAAAGCCGGTCAAAAACCAGCCTCTAAACCATTCAAAAAAGACCCAGCTGGCAGGGTAGAAAAACAACAGGCGGGAACACAGGCTCAGGTGTTTAAACTGTGCTGCAAGCAGTCCCAACAGACCGAAACTGAACAGTGCAACAAGGCTAACAAAGAGTAACACGCCAATAATCGCTGCCAGCAAAGGTGCGTGAGCAAAGAAATAGATGCTATAAAACGGCCAGGAGGCTCCCGCAGCAAAATAAGCCATTCCATACAGGAAGCCGAGCAGGAAATGTTGTCGTGTGGTTTGCGCATTACTCAGTGCATAAAAAAGAATCGCGGGCGTAATCCATGCCAGCGGATAAAAATTAAATGGAGCAAAGGCAAACACACTGATTGCTCCGGCAAGCATCACCAGTAAATAGAGACGCTTGTCGAAACTATCAGAAGTTGTATGTAATATTCCGCCTGGCATTATTTATTGTTTATGGACTTCAAGTAGCTGGATTCTACGACTATCGCTGCGTAACACAATAAAATTAAACGGTGTGAGTTTAATTTCATCACCCTGCTGGGGAATTTTGCCTGCTTTTTGTGTCACCAGCCCGCCAATCGTGTCAAAATTCGTGGACGGCATATCAGAATCAAAAAATTCATTAAATTCTTCAATTTCTGTATTTGCCTTGAGTGTGTATCGACCCTCACCCTGATCCAGGATATTTTGCTTGTCATCAATATCATCATGCTCGTCATCAATATCACCGACAATCTGCTCCAGCACGTCTTCAATCGTGACCAGTCCCGAGGTTCCCGAATATTCATCCACAACAATCGCCATGTGGTTACGGCTGTTTCTGAACTGGCTCAGGAGTGTATTCAGATTCTGGCTTTCAGGCACAAAAGTCGCAGGACGCAATATGTCGTCGATATCAAAAGTATCTTCTTTGCCAACATATTTAAGCAGGTCTTTTGCCAGCAAAATGCCTTCGACATCATCCCTGTCCATATCAAAAACAGGGTAGCGTGAATGCCCTTCCTGCATCACCATTTTTAAAATGGTGTGGTAGTCATCATCCAGATGCAAAAAGTGAATATTGGTGCGTGGAATCATAATATCACGCACTTGCAGGTTGCCAACCTGCATCACGCCTTCGATCATGCTCAGTGATTCCGGAGTGATGATATTGTTTTTTTGAGCCTGGCGTAACTCATCAAGAAGTTCTTCCTGATTGAGTACGCTTGTATCAACGATGTTTCTTAACCAGCGACGCCACCACGGTCGCAAATTCGCTTCTTTTCCCTTTTGTTTCATTTGTTAGTATTAGTCAAAAAGTCCCTTACAGCCCCGGAAAGCCGCCAGGCCCGCCCATTCCTGGTGGCATTTGCCCTTGCAAACCACGCATCATCTTTTTAAGCCCGCCACCTTTAAACTTCTTCATCATTTTACTCATTTGCTTATGCTGCTTGAGCAAACGATTAACATCCTGAATTTGCAAACCTGCACCCAGAGCGATACGCTTTTTGCGTGAACCTTTAATAATTGCCGGAAAGCGGCGTTCCTGCAATGTCATTGAATTGATAATTGCCACCATGCGCGCAACCTCTTTATCACCCGCGCCACTTTGAACAGTCTGCGCCATTTTGCCCATGCCAGGCAACTTGTCTACAAAACTGCCCATGCCACCCATTTTTTGCATTTGCAGCATTTGAGCGCGCAGGTCTTCCAGATCAAAACCTCTGCCTTTGTTTAACTTTCTGGCAATTTTTCTGGCTTCTTTGTGGTCAACCTTGCGCTGGGCTTCTTCGACCAGCGACAAAACATCGCCCATGCCCAAGATGCGCGATGCCATACGTTCGGGATGAAAAGGCTCAAGCTGGTCAATTTTCTCACCCATACCAATGAATTTGATGGGTTTACCGGTGATTTCACGCACCGACAACGCAGCGCCGCCACGCGCATCACCGTCTGCCTTGGTTAAAACCACGCCTGTTAATGGCAAGGCATCACCAAAGGCTTTGGCGGTATTCGCCGCATCCTGCCCTGTCATGGCATCCACGACAAAGAGTGTTTCAACAGGATTCACAGAGGCATGAATCGCCTTGATTTCATCCATCATTTCAGTATCAATATGCAAGCGACCTGCGGTATCCACCAGCAATACATCAATGTGTTTTTTCTTCGCAAATTCGAGTGCCCTGGCGGCTATTTCAACCGGAGACTGTCCTACTTCGCTATTGATAAATGTGGCATCAACCTGTTCTGCCAGGGTTTCAAGCTGCTTGATTGCGGCAGGTCGATAAACATCACAACTCACCATCGCAACACTTTTCTTTTCACGATCTTTTAGCAGTAGCGCCAGCTTGCCCGCAGTTGTTGTTTTACCCGCGCCCTGCAAACCTGCCATAAGCACAACAGCAGGGGGTTGGGCATTGAGCTTAAGCGATTCGTTCGCCTGCCCCATGATCTCCACCAGCTCGTCATTGACCACCTTGACCAGTGCCTGACCTGGCGACAGGCTGTTAAGCACCTCTTTACCTATGGCACGCGCTTTGACCTTGTCAATAAAGCTGCGCACAACAGGTAGTGCCACGTCTGCTTCAAGCAATGCCATACGCACTTCGCGCATGGCATCTTTAATATTCTCATCGGTTAAACGTGCCTGACCCCTTAATTTTTTTATGGTATGCGAGAGACGATCACTTAGATTTTCAAACATTGCTTACTGGCCTTTACTTTTTAATGGTATTAATAATTTCACGAAGAATAATCAGTAGTGGTTAATCCTGGGTTTTATAGGTCGGATTACGCTGCGCTAATCCAGCCTGCACATTGAGTAAATCAACAGCTTGGTCCACTACCGAATAATCTTTTATAAAACAGATTTGGAAATGATAGCAAGCGAGTATAACATTAGCTTCGCTTACTCTATAATAAATTGATTAATAATTTCTGGTTATACTGAAACACATGAACGCGACAACAATAAGCCTGATAGCCATTTTACTTTACAGTATTAGCTGGGTACTCATTTCTCTGCATGTGCGCGCAGACATTCAAAACCCGCAACAAGCATCAGGCAAGGAGCTCAAATTTTATTTTGTTAGCTGGCTAGTTGCACTGATTCTGCATATTTTAGCGCTGCATTACCCCCTGATTCAAGGCACTGCAATGTCACTTAATTTTTTCACACTGGCATCCTATGTGATGTGGTTTATCAGTTTGATATTATTTGTGACGACACTAAAACGCAAGATTGAATCACTGGCTATTTTTGTTTTGCCTTACACCATACTCAGTATGATTTTAGCCATGCAATTCACTACAAACCTGGGCAGCTTTGTGCAGATGAGAAGTGGTCTGGGGCTTCATGTACTGATTTCACTGCTGGCTTACAGCGTTCTTTTACTGGCATCATTTCAGGCATTATTATTATCTTACCAAAATATGCGTTTGCACACGCATCAAACCTCAGGCTTGATGCGTACCCTGCCTTCGCTTGAAGACATGGAACACCTGCTGTTTCGCTTTATTGCCATTGGCGTTATTCTGCTAACTTTCTCCCTTATAACAGGGTTTATTTATCTGGATGACTTGTTTGCCCAGCATGTCGCGCACAAAACCATTCTCTCAATCATTGCCTGGATCGTATTTTCCATCTTGTTATTTGGTCGCTGGAAATACGGCTGGCGTGGCAAGAAAGCCGTACACTGGACTCTGGCAGGCTTTATTATTCTAATGATTGCTTTCTTTGGCACCCGCTTTATTCAGGAATTTGTGATATAAGAACCTCTCAGGAAAAACAGGGTTGAAGCAAATGCGGCAATTTAATTCGCTCGCTTTTTTCGTCCAGCTCCAGCTGATCCCAGCTCAAGCCGGGTTTATTATGGTGCTCCCAGTGCAGTCCATTATTAAAGGTGACAAGATTGTAGGTTTTTCCTGCAAAGGTGCATATTTGCTCCTCTTCAAGCGGTGGATGCTGTCCGTAGTTATGCAATGCTGAAAATGCCCAGCCAAAATAAACCAGCGCGAAATAAAGCACAAAGGTTTTTAAGCCGATAAAGGCGAGCAAAATACAAAATAAAAACAGGGCGATTTTTTGCGGTTCAATACGCGCCTTTATTTTAGCCACATCGCCTAAAGACTGACTAAAAGGTTCTGCTTCATGGATGGCTCTGGAGAGCTGCCGCAACCAGCCAAAAGCGTACTGGCAAGGCTTGAATGCTGTTTTTTTGCCGTTTTTTTGCTGCCAGGTGGTGGAAAAATCATGCGCTGAATTTGAGTAGGTATGATGATTGTAATGATGTACGCGATAGCCATCAAACGGCAGCCCCAGAAACAGCGTATGTATGATATTCACTGCAAGCGGGTATTCTGCCCTTGCATGAACGCACTCGTGAAAAAATACATGGATACTAAAGCTCAGAAAAACACCTGCCAGCAGAATCAGAAAGAAAGACAAAAACAGATTATCCGCGAGATTTGCCGCAATAAAAAAAGTCAGTTCCAGTAAGGGATAAACTGCCAGCTTCCACGGGTATGGTTTGTTGATTGCCTTGTTGCTTGAGCTATTCATCATGCATCCAGAACCGCAAACGCATTTTTCAGGTCTGCGATTAAATCTTCCTCATTTTCCAGTCCAAAACAGAGACGCACCAGATCAGTGTTAATGCCCATTGCTATTTTCTCCGCATCACAGAGTGACGCATGACTGCCAGACCAGGGCTGCGCGACCATGGAGCTGACGCACGCCATTCCCGTACCCGAATCAAACAGGGTCAACGCATCTCTAAACCGAGTATAGCCATTTTGATACGCTTTGCTAAATTCAAAAAACAGAATGCCACCATACTCCCGAAGTTGCTCAGCCGAAGTTTCAGGAAAATAAACCCTCGCAACCTCGTCACGCCCGAGCAAAAACTCGTACAAGCCCCGCGTAATTCGCACATGCTCACGCATTCTCAGAGGAAAGGTATGCAAACTGCGACGCAATAGCCAGGCACTATTTGGATCAAGAATCGCCCCCGAATAAAAGCGGTTCTGCAATAATTCATCTGCCAGGCGTTCATCATTCAGCGCAATAAATCCACCCATGACGTCGCTATGACCCGATATGTATTTTGTGGCACTTGCCAGCGACACCTGCGCACCGCATTCAAGCGGGTTTTGAAACAGAGCCGTTGCCCAGGTATTATCCACCACGAGCAGAGCCGCAGGGTTCTTCCTGGCAACAATCTCTGCAAGCTCACGGATGGGGATTGTCTTTAAAAAGGGATTTGTCGGTGTTTCAAAAAGCACCATCGAGACATCATCAGGTATTGCCTCGCGCCCTGCTTTTGCTGATAAATCCAGAATCGTCAGTTGCAGCTGCATGTGCGTGGCATAACGCTGAAACAGCTTATAGCTACAGCCGTAAATATACTGGTTAATCAGCAGATGATCCCCCGGACGCAATAGCTGCAAAACCAGCATAATTGCCGACATGCCGGTAGTTGTGCTAATCACATGCTCTGACTTTTCCAGAATTGCCAGCGCGCCCTCAAGCTCAACACTGTTGGGATTGCTTTTGCGCGTATAAAAATAGGGCGAATCCGCAGAAAAAGCACTGTTCTGGTAAATAGGCGTAGCAACAGGATGGGTTGCCGCATTATTGATACGATAGTGTAACGCCTGTGTTTCCGGGTGCTGTGTCGATTTTTGAGTTGTCATGGATTGATTCTCTTCACCAAAATATCTAATCAGGAATTAATAAGCCCAGATATCCACATCCGTGCCGTTTTCACGAATTTTATCCGCCCTGTCCGAGATATAGCGCTGAAAGTTTTTTTCCGTTTTATAGGCTTCGCTCAAGACATAATCAAATACTGATTGAATGTGAAAACTACGCATTTGAACGTCGATGCGCATGACTTCGACACCATCCTGGTTAAAAAATACAATCGCCGGAAGGTAGGATATACCAAGTTTGTCAGCCCATTGTTTTGCAGTTGTTTTTTCTCCATCAGGTGTTATCAGGGGCGTATCTGCATAGCGATGAAACTGCACCGACTCAAATTGTTTGACAAGGTTTCGGGTGGTTTTATCCTGCAATGTTTTCTGGTGCAGCAGGTCGCAGTTCTTGCAGTTATGTTCCTCAAAAAAGACGGCGAGATACTTCTTTTTTGCGTCTTTTGCAGAGTCTTTTGAGCGATCCAGGTTATTCTTCTGTGAAAAAAAGTCTTCTGCATGGAGTTTGCTGATATTGGCATTTTTTTGCTGCTTGCGCTGCTTTTGGGCAGATGAAAATTCACCGAAGGTCTGTGATTTTTCATGTTTTCCCGAGACATATTCGAGGCTGAGCTTAAAATCTTGCGGTGGAATATAGCCGTTCAGACGATGCACCACACGTTTGTTTTCATCAAAGAAAAGCAGTGTCGGTGTGTACTGAATACCCAATGCTTCAGCAAATTCTTTTTCTGTATAGTTTTTTCCTGCGACACTGATAACTTCCCGGTCTCCCCATATATTTAACGCGATAATTTCAAAGTTGCTGCGAAACTGATCCTCAATTTCTTTTTTTGCAAAATTATCTTCCCAAAGCTGATTACAATAGGGGCAACCTGGTTGCCAGAAATAGAGTACCAGACGTTTGTTTGCGGCGCTGGCATCCGCAATATCTTCTTCCAGATCAAGAAAGCTTTCCTTGAACCAGTTTGGATGGACAGCTGTTTTTTCACCCCGAAACTCGCCTTTTTTATTAACATCAGGTGACGCTTTTTCAGAAAACGCGCTGAGAGGAACAAGTGTAACAACAATCGTTATAACGAATAGTTTAAATAATTTTGCTTTCATCGCGGCTTCCTCCTTAGTATATTTTTGCGCAATCTGTGTTGAGAAACAAAATACGGGAGCAGGCTTAATAACATGCCATACCTTGTTTCCCGTATTCCGCAGGGCTTCATACGGGCTACGTTACTCTGTCTTCAGTCCTCTGTCTTCTGACACACCCATCCCCCCCTTTTTTTATATGTTTTTAAGAGAAATGAGGTGATGAGTTCAGGTATAGTTTAGCATTCAATTAAATGCCGCATTGTATTAATGGGTAAAATGAGTAAACTGTGCGTTTCTTAATGGTTACAAGCAAATATGATTGAATTTAAGGCAGTTAGCAAACAATACCCTACAGGTCAATTGGCACTTTATAATGTCAATCTGCGCTTGCAACAAGGGGAAATGGCTTTTCTGACAGGGCAATCGGGCGCAGGAAAGAGCACTTTTTTAAAACTCATCGCGTTGCTTGAACATGCCTCGGAGGGTGAGGTTTTTGTTGCCGGACAGAATATTCAGTTTATAAGAAAAGGAAAAATTCCTGAATTTAGACGCAATATCGGCATGATTTTTCAGGATCATCATTTACTCGCTGACCGTACTGTCTTTGAAAATATTGCCCTGCCACTGAAAATTGAAGGTATGCGCCTTCAGGATATAAAGCGCAGGGTTCGGGCGGCGCTGGACAAAGTGAATTTGCTTCGCAAAGAAAAAGAATACCCAATGATGCTGTCCGCAGGGGAAAAACAACGTGTGGGAATTGCCCGTGCGGTGGTTAACAAGCCCTCAATTATTCTTGCCGATGAGCCAACCGGAAATCTTGACCCTGATCTGGCTCAGGATATTATGCACACCTTCAAGCAATTTAATGAATATGGTTCAACTGTTTTAATTGCCAGCCATGATCATAATTTAATAAAAGAGATGAAAAAACGCATTATTGTTCTGCAAAAGGTTATTAAATAATGGTCGCAAAGTATTCACATCAGGCAAATTCGCCTTTAATCAGTCGCCTTGGACACCATAAAGAAGCGGCAATTTACAGCATCTTGCGCCTTTGGCACTCACCATTATCCACCTGGATAACCCTGGCAGCAATCGCCATAGCCTTGTCCTTGCCTGCCAGTTTGCACCTGTTTTTAAAGAATCTTAAATCATTAACAGATGACAAGAGAGAAGTGCCAACGATTTCATTGTTTATCAAACAGGGTATCTCTGAAAAACAGGCAAGGGATCGTGCGGAACTTTTGCGTGAGTTATCTGAAATCGACAAGGTAGTGGTGATACCGAAGGATGAGGCATTAAAGGAATTTCGTAAAATCACAGGGTTTGCAGAGGCAATTGAAACACTCGATGAAAATCCTTTGCCCCATGTATTGGTCATCACACCACATTTGAGCCTGCTGGGTGACCCTGAAATGGATATGAAAAAGCTGGCGCACAAGCTTAAAGGCTATCCTGAAGTCGATCTGGTGCAGATGGATATTGAATGGGTGCAACGTCTGCGCGGTATTTTGCGTATTACCGAGCGAGTCATACTGATCATTTCGGTATTACTCGGCATGACGGTTTTACTGGTTATTGGCAACACCATTCGACTCAATATAGAAAACCGCAAGGAAGAAATTGAAGTGTCCAAGCTGATTGGTGCAACCACCGCCTATATTCGTCGCCCGTTTTTATATACAGGCATCTGGTACGGGCTTTTTGGTGGAATCATCAGCCTGGTTCTGGTTCACTTTGCCCTGTTGTTTCTGGTTACGCCAGTGAATGAACTGGCGCAGCTTTATGGCAGCAGTTTTTCCATCAGTGGTCTGGGATTAAAAAATACCTTTTATATTTTGTTATTCAGTAGTTTTCTGGGCTTGATTGGAGCATGGCTTGCGGTAGGCAAACATTTAAAATATGAATAATCCTGAACCAGTGTTGTAGCCCGTATAAAGCCTGCGGAATACGGGAAAAATATGTAAAAAACAGGGGGGATGGGTGTGTCAGAAGACAGAGGACAGAGGGCAGAAGACAGAGTAACGTAGCCCGTATGAAGCCCTGCGGAATACGGGGATTACGCAAAAATATATGAAAAACAGGGGGGATGGGTATTTATCAATACTAAAGTTTAGTGGTGACGCATTTTGCCAAGAAACTCCTGAAATGCCGCAGATTGTCTTAAAAGGTAGGCTCCGGCTTCTTCCAGTCGGTCAACTGTCTTTGGCGGAAGCTCAAGAGAGGTTGGTATATTCATAAAGTCTTTTCTTTGCTGTTGTGGAATATCACGCAAATTGACTTCAACAAGAGTAAACTCGACATCTTTACAGTCTGCTGAGGTTTTATGCTTGCAGCGTCCTGCAATAATCTGTCTTTTCCATTCAGGAAACTTGTTGCGTAAAAAATCCAGTGTTTCAATATTGTATTTGTTAAACTGAATATTGGTGACTTCATCCAGTATTTTAATCGAGCTGGGAGGAATCCTGCTGGCAGCGATACGAGTGTCTTTAAAGCTTGAGGCATTCACCACGATAAACAGAAATTTTCTGGTTCGGGTCATGTGAAAGGTGTTCAAGACATCCCACATATTATTTCGGTGGTAGGTCACCATGTCCATAATCGAGCGTATCCCCAGATTATCTGCAATACCACCATCTACCAGATGTAAATATTTGTATTTTTCTTCATCCCGATAATTTTGAATTTTTAAAGAAGCTTCGTATCTGTTTTTATCCTTTTTGTTATTATTCTTGTTTGACCAAAGGGTGGGGGTAGAGCCGCATTTTGAAGCATGGTTTCTCAGTGTAATGGGAGAGAACAGGATCGGTACTGCGGATGAAGCGGCAACAGCACGTGCAACAGGGTAGCTTTTCAGGTCAGAACAGATCCAGCCAAAATGATAGTCGGTAAAGGCAAAACCTTGACCTAATGACAAATCGGTCGCATTGATAATGATTTTTGGACCGTCTTTTCTAAAATCTGCAAATGTTTTCTTCTTGAAAATAAATTGATTGTAGTATTCGGCAGCCAAATCGCTGCGTTCAAAAAGACCGGGTAACAGGCGTACCCAGGCTTTTGGGTTTAGCAGTGAAAGCTTGATCAGGTCAGACTGAATTTTCTTTTTTAAAAATTTTCTTTCAAAGTCTCTAAATATTCGCTCCCCAAATAAACCATAGTAGGCAGAGGTAAAACTGCCGCCTGAAACAGATGAGATCAGGTCAACCTCATCCAGCAAGCGTCGTTTTTTATTTTTAATAAGAACAGGGGTTCGCCGCAGTTCATTAAGAACACCATAAGAAAATGCAGCAGCCCGGGTTCCACCGCCTGAAAATGTGAGAATAACGGTAAGCTCATCTGATTTAGGGTTTAAATTTTTCTTTGCCTGAGTTTTAAGATTTAATGGTGAGCCTCTCAGTGGCTCATTCATTTTCGGAGATGTCACACTGCAAGCTGAAAAAAACAGGCTAAAAGCAATTATGGCAAAGGCAGGAATATTTATCTTAATCATGGTGTGGTAGTGTACTCGCATGGCTAAAATTATCCTGTTTAATAAACCCTTTAATGTCTTAACTCAATTTACTGATTCTCAGGGGCGTAAAACCCTGGCTGATTTTATCACAGACAAAACAGTCTATGCTGCAGGTCGTCTGGATAGAGATAGCGAAGGTCTGTTAGTCCTGACAAATGATGGTCGCTTACAACAACGTATTGCAAATCCTCAAAACAAAATGAGCAAAACCTATTGGGTGCAGGTTGAAGGTGAGCCGGATGATACCGATTTAGACAAGCTGCGAACTGGGATAGAGCTTAAGGATGGTATGACAAAACCAGCCAAAGTCAGGAAAATACAGGAGCCTTATCTATTATGGGAACGCCATCCGCCAATACGCGTGCGCAAAAATATTCCTGATAGCTGGCTGGAGATTACCATCAGTGAAGGCAAAAACCGCCAGGTCAGGCGCATGACTGCGGCGATAGGCTACCCTACGTTGCGCCTGATTCGCTATCGAATCGGTTCATGGACAATTGACGGACTGGAAAATGGCGCATGGCGACGAATCAAATAGTTCGTGAGCAATTTTCCGCAGTAGAGTCACTATTCTCGGACAGATTCCTATCTAAGCAAGCGACTTAGCGCCACGATATCTTTTTCAGATAAAATCCCCGCCGCCTGTTTGAGTTTTAGCGTATTAAGCAAAAAATCATAGCGGGCGGTGGAATAGTCACGTTTTGCCCTGAAAGTCTCCCGCAATGCGAGCAGCACATCAAGTGCGGTGCGTGTGCCTGCTTCAAATCCAACCTGCGTGGCTCTCGCTGCCGTCTGCGTTGAATTTAACGCCTGTTTGAATGCCTTTACCTGTGCAAGCCCCGAGATAATGGTGGTAAAGGCTGCACGGGTTTGCTGGGCGACAATCCGTTTTTGCGCTTCAAGCTGCTGCTGTGCCTGATGCAATTTGTGTCTGGCTTCACGAATACGGGATGAAATACTTCCACCTCTGTAAAGCGGGAGATTAAACTGTATGCCTATTGTGGCATCAAACTTGTCCTGATCAAACAGGGATTCCCCCTGTGTCGTATTGCCGGAATGTCGGGCGAATAAATCCACACTGGGGCTTTTCGCGGCACGTGCAATTTCCACCGCTTTTTGTGCCGCAGTAACGGCATGAGTGGCGGCAGTGACCATGAGGCTGTTTTTAATCGCAGATTGTGTCCATTGATTTATATTGTTAGGCTTTGGAATAAGCAGAGGGGTTTTACTGGAAGCACCAGCAAGATGCTTATAATAACGAGTGGTAATTGCCTTTAAGCCCTCTTTGGCAATATCAATCTGTTGTTTGGCAACCACTTCAAGTGCAACAGCCTGGTCATAGCGGGCTCGCGCTTCCTTAACATCTGTAATGGCAGAACGCCCCGCATCAAAATAAGCCTTTACCTGACGCAGTTGATGATTGATCGCATTTTTCTCGGCGCTTGCAAATGTAAGCGCTTCTTGTGCTTTAAGATATTGAAAATACGCCTCAGCTACGCGAATAATCAGCTTTTGCCTTTCTGCTTCAAGATTCGCCTTTGCCTGTAAAATACTTGCATCAACCTGACCTATTTGAGCCTGAATTTCTTTGTGTATTAATGGCTTGGTTAAATTCAAGTTATAACCGAGATTTAAAAATGCGCCACCCCCATCTCTAAAACGGGTGCGCTCAATTTGCTGCAAGTTATATGTGGCACTTCCACCTAAATCAATTCTTGGTTTCAGGGCAGAGAGCGCCTGCGGTCTTTTTTCCAATATTGCCAGATAGCCAGCTTCACTTGCTTTAATCTGGGCATCATTTTGCAATGCGTGCTGATACACCTGAAGCAGGTTTTCAGAGAATGCAGGCGTTGTCATCAGGCTGACAACAACACTGCCAAAAGCAAGTATCAGTAACTTATGCCTGGAAAATTTCATTTTGAATCCATTCTGTTTAATGAAAGAACTTGATAATATAAGCTGTGAATATTAATTCAAGCTTATAAAGCAATCTATATTCACTAATATTATTGTGGCTTGAAAGCAAACGCTCATTATTATTTGCAATTGATTATATACCATATTGTTTGACAGAGGGCAGAGGCTGACTACGCAAAAATATATAAAAAACAGGGGGGATGGGTGTTTCTGAGGACAGAAGACAGAGGATAGCAACAGGCTCAGAGCAGGAAAATAATAAAAAGAGGTGAAATAAACATGCTAGAATTATGGAAAGTGTAAACCATTTCCCAGTTGTACCCATCCCCCCCTTTTTTTATATATTTTTGTGTATTAGTCAGGCTACCAATTAATTGTGTGCGAGTTTAACCCCCCAGCCCCTCCTGCTCAAAGACACCTGATTGTTATCTCCGGCACTCCCGCAAATTGCCAGCAGCTCGCGCAACAATTATCGGCTCATCTGGATAGCTTGTGGCTTGACAAGCCGCAAACAGCGCATCAATACCTTGGGCAGGAGTTTGATGCAGTTATCTTTCAAACATTCAATGAGGACGGCAAAGAGCAGTTTGATGCCAATGCGCTCGGTGCAATTGGCGGTACGATTCGTGCCGGTGGCTATCTGCTCCTGCTTAAAAACACCGACGGCACAGGGCATAGCCTGTTTTTAAGCCGCTTTGAGCGCATTCTGGCAGATTTTCCAGAGCTGCGTGTTATAGATGCTTCGCAAGCACAAATGCTGTCTCCACTGCCCTTGCCCGAGCCGTACAAAACGCAATCCACACAGGATCAGCAGGATGCAGTCAAGGCAATTCTGGCTGTTGTCAAAGGGCATCGTCGTCGCCCCTTGCTGCTGACTGCTGACCGCGGACGAGGCAAGTCTGCCGCGCTGGGGCTTGCCGCCGCAAAACTATATCAGCAAGGGTACAGAAATATAATTGTCTGCGCTCCCAGCAAAAAAATGGCGGCTATGGTATTTCAATATGCTGGAGATGCCAGAGAAGCCCTGAAATTTTATTCTCCCGATGAACTGCAACAGCAAAAACCAGTCGCCGAGCTGCTGCTTGTTGATGAGGCTGCCGCGATTCCACTGCCTTTGCTGAGTGATTTTGCGCGTCATTATTCACGCATTGTATTTGCCAGCACACTGCATGGCTACGAGGGCAGTGGTCGCGGCTTTGCTCTTGCGTTTACCAAAATTCTGGATCAAGTTGCGCCACAGTGGAAAAGCCAGGTATTGCAAACGCCCATACGCTGGGGTCAAGATGATTACCTTGAAGCCTTTATTTTCAAGGCGTTATTGCTTAATGCAGAAGCAGCCAGCAGCGCTTCAGTCAAACATGCGACGCCTGATAACTGCAAATTTGAACAGCTCGGAAAACAGCAGCTGCTCAATGATGAGGCTCTGCTGAATGAAGTCTTTGGTCTGCTGGTAACGGCGCATTATCAAACCAGACCCTCTGATTTCAGGCAGATGCTGGATGACCAGAATATGCAGATTTTCGTCTTGCGCGATCAAGCCCACAAACAACAAAACAGGCAGCAACATATTATTGGCGTGTGCTTGCTGGTCGCAGAGGGAAATATTGAGCAGGCACTGGCAGAGGCTGTTTTTCAGGGCAAGCGTCGCATCCGGGGGCATCTCGTAGCACAGGCACTTGCCGCAAATGTTGGCATAGCCGCTGCGCCGTGTTTAACAGCGCAAAGAATCATTCGTATCGCAATTCATCCGGACAAACAGGGGCAGGGCTTTGGCTCGCTTCTGTTACAGCGTGTGCAGGACTGCCTCAAGCCCGATTATTTCAGCAGCAGCTTTGGTGCTTCTGTGCCGCTTCTGAATTTCTGGAAAAAAGCAGGTTTTAAACCTGTCTATTTAAGCATGAAGCGCGATGCCAGCAGTGCGACTCATTCGGTTATCATGCTAAAAGGCAAAACCCGGAAGGGCAAACAGATGCAGTCCACGGCACAACACTATTTTGCAGATTCATTTCCCCATCTGCTATCTGATCCATTTCGTGATTTAGATTATGAGATTGCCCTGGCGCTATTGAGGCTATTACAACCAGCCACCCGTCTGCCGCCTGCCAACCATGAAATACGGCTGCTTAAGGCTTTTACCACAGGGCAACGCGGCTATGAAAACACCTTTTATCCCATCTGGAAACTGGTATTAGATCAGTTTGTTCAAGCGACTGAAATTGCCCGGATAGACGAACTCAAACCACACGAAAAACAACTAATTATTTTAAAAGTGCTGCAAAAACAGAACTGGAAAAGCTGTGTAGCCAAACTTGAGGGAAAAATTAAAGGCAAAAAGGACGCTTTGTTGTTACTCAGGCAAAGCCTGTTTAAACTTTTGAGTGATTGAACTTCGTTTAATTAAGGCTATCATAGAGGAATGAAAACACTATTATGGTTTGTATCCTTTTTTAGCCTGATCGCTGTATTGCCTGTAAACGCAGAGCTGAACCTTGAGCTTCCAGATCTTAATTTGCCTGACCTGGGCGCGCAATCCAGGTCTTATGCCGGCACGCTTAAAGAGCAGCACTCAGGGCTAAAAATATTACGAAAGTTGCGACGCAGCAACAAGATCATTGAAGATCCCGAACTCAGTGTCTGGATTCGTTCAATTGGACACAAGCTTGCCAGCAATGCACCGCGTTCATCATCTTCATTTTTTTTCGTAATAGCCAAAAATCCCTCCATTAATGCCTTTGCTACCCCGGGTGGAGTTGTTGTTATAAATTCGGGCTTGATTTTACATAGCAAAACCGAAAGTGAACTGGCGGCAGTCATTGCGCATGAGATTGCGCATGTCACACAAAACCATATTGCAAGAATGATCAGCAAAAGTAAAAGCAACCAGCTTGCAGCAGGTGCAGCAGTATTGGCAGGTGTATTGGCCAGCAGCAAAGACCCCCAGGCGGGACAGGCAATTATAAGCGCAAGCATGGCTGGCATGGCGCATCAACAACTCTCTTTTAGTCGTGAAGCAGAAGCGGAAGCCGACCGCGTGGGTCTTCGCATCTTGGCACGGGCAGGCTTTAATCCTGTAGGGATGCCAAATTTCCTGAACAGGCTGGAGCAATTCGCAGATAATCGAAGTGCCAATATGACTGAATACCTGCGTAGCCATCCACTCACGCTGAAACGTGTGTCTGATACCCGCATACGAGCAAAGCAATTCGGAAATTATCGTGGCAGGGAGAATATCAGCTACCTCTATATGCGTGAAAAACTGCGCGCCTTGACGAACGCAAGAACCCCCATTCCGGCAAATCTGCCTGCCAATATCAAAAAATATTCACGCGCATTACAGCTCAAACAACGAGGAAATTACCAGGCAGCCTTAAGACTCACCGGAAATTCAAGCCACAATCTTTCCGAAGCCATTCTGATTGCACAACTGTTAAATAAACAACGTAAATACCAGCAAACAATCCGTATCCTGGAGCCGCTGATCAAGATTTACCCAGGCGATGAAGTGTTATCAATTCCCCTTGCCCAGGCTTATGTTGCAAAAGGGCAAGCCCTGAAAGGCTGGAAGGTGTTAAACGAAGTGAATATTTCAGAACAAACCAGCCTGGAATATTTTGAGGCGTTGCAGGAAACCGCCCGATTAGCACGAAAAAATTCACAGGCATACCGGGCTGTTGCGAATAGAAATATTCGAACTGGTAACTATAAAGCAGCCGCATTGCAATTGCGTCGCGCCATAAAACAAACCGATGCCAGTGAACATGAATTGCTTGATTTGCAAAAACAATTAACTCTCCTTAAAGCGTTTACATCAAAGTAAGACGATTTTCCCCCGCTAACCCTAGGAGCCTGTCTGAGAACTAAGTTTTTAAAAATTTCAATCAATATATAGTGGTTTTTCTCATCAAGAAAACACTATATATTGTGGTTGCATTTTTTGGAAGCTAGTTCTCGGACAGCTACCTAGCCTTTATTAAGAATATTAAAATGTCCTTATGTTCTTATATACTATTGATTTTTAAGTTATTTTTGCATAACAAATTTTTTTAGGGTATTCTCAGTCTACAGATAATCTATATCGATGACATATCCAAAAATCATGAATAGATAATATCTATCCACCTGAACCATAACTTCAGGGATCTATTAAAAAAATATTAATTTTTAGGAGGTTAATATGCGAAGAAATTTTCGCACTGTGCAGACTGTATTTACAGCACTGACATTAATTGGGGCTATTGGCTTCTCTGCAACCGCAATTGCAGGAGATAAAATCGAAGAAGGTAAAAAACTTGCCTTTAACAAGAAAAAGGGCAACTGCCTTGCATGTCATCATATCGTTGGTGGTACGCAACCGGGGAATATTGCTCCTCCGCTGGTTGGCATGAAAGGGCGTTTTCCCAAAAAGTCTGACTTACGCGCACAAATTGTTGATCCCCGCGTGAAAAATCCAGATTCCATGATGCCCCCATTTGGGCCACATGCCATTCTCACAGACGAAGAAATAGATAGTATTGTAGAGTTTATTTACAGTCTCTAATTTTGTATTCACAACAAACTCTTATATTGAGGAAAGTTTAATGAAACGTAGAAGTTTTCTAAAAAGCGCACTCTTTGCAAGTGCAACGGGCGCTGCTATTACAACAGGTATTGTCAGCCCGAACATGGCGTTTGCAGATGCAGATACCGCTGCCAAAGATCCATTTAAGGCAAAGTCTCTTGATGATGTTTTGAAGTTACTTGGCGCAACAGATGCCGAGGAATCGGATAAAATCAAAATCAAAGCTCCGGAAATTGCTGAAAATGGAGCAGTTGTCCCTGTTGGTGCCTCTTCAGATATAGACGGCACAACCGAAATAATTTTTATCACGGTTAATAACCCAACACCTTTGGCTGCAAAATATACCTTTGGTGAAAGTGCTGTTCCGGCAATCAAAACACGCTTCAAAATGGGTAAAACAACGGATGTTATTGCTCTCGTAAAAGCTGGTGACAAGTTTTATACAGCAAAAGCAAATGTAAAAGTAACTAAAGGCGGCTGCGGAGGCTAAACATTATGGCAAAATCAACAATAAAATTACGTACAAAAGAGAAAGGTGGAAAAATCCAGGTTAAGGCACTGATTAAACACCCAATGGAAACAGGTCTTAGAAAAGACAAGAAAACAGGTAAAAAAATTCCTGCTCATCATATTACCAAGGTCGTTGTCGAGGCAAATGGTAAACCTGTTTTGACCGCTGACTGGAGTGGCTCTGTCTCTAAAAACCCGTTTTTATCATTTTCATACGCAGGATCAAAAGATGATACGGTAAAACTTACCTGGACGGACAACACGGGAAAGAGTGATTCTATCGAAAAGAAAATTGGTGAAAAATAGTCACCTGTTTATCTAGTCAAAAAAACTATATAAGTCAGTTATGTGTAGCATGGCTGACTGTATCTTAGGAGGATATAAATGAAAAAACTGATTTCATCAGTCACTCTTTTAGCTTTATCGTTAACGCCATTTGTCGCTGCACAGGCAACACCTGAAGATGATCTTAAAGCTTTAAGAGCCTATTTCAAAAAAAATATGCCAAATCCTGATTTATCAGATTATAAAAATGGTATTTATGCCTTTAACAAGGATGCTCGCGCCCAGTGGGAAGAAATTGAGGAATTTCCGCCTTATGAAATCGACCTGGATAAAGGCAAAGAACTTTGGGAAAAGAAATTTAAAAACGGTAAATCTTTTGCAGATTGCTTTGGCTCTGACCTAAGCAAAATCAGACCTAAATATCCTTACCACGATGAAGCAAAAGACACCATTGTGACTTTAGAGGGTGATATTAATAAATGCCTGACCGATAATGGCGAAAAACCATACAAGTGGAAAAAAGGCAATATTGCCGCTCTGTCCGCCTACATTGCAAAAGCTGCCGAAGGCACAAAAATCACCACCATGCCAAAAACAGAGAAAGCCATCGCCTGGTACAACAAGGGGAAAAACTTCTTTTATGCCAAGCGCGGACAATTAAATCTCTCATGTGCTGATTGCCATGTTTATAGTGCCAGCAAATGGATTCGGGGTGACAATCTTGGTCCGGCTGTAGGGCATACAACGCACTTCCCCGTATTCCGCTCCAAATGGGGTGCTTTGGGTACATTACACCGTCGCTATGGGGGCTGTAATAAAAATATTCGGGCAAAACCATTCAAGGCGCAGAGTGATGAATATAAGGCACTTGAGTATTTTGAAGCTGTGATGTCAAACGGTCTGGAAATAAATGGACCTGGAGCCAGGAAGTAGTTTTAACGATTACTCTTGTGCGAAAGCAGTCTCCTGAAAACCCGAATTTAAAGATTCGGGTTTTTTATTTTCTATAAGGAGTGCAAACCTTGCCTTCTTTGGCTAATATTCGTACTCTAGTGCTCTGAATCTAAAACATAATCACGGGACTTATTATCATGAATCTAGAACAAGCGCGCTTTAATATGGTTGAACAGCAGGTTCGCCCCTGGTCTGTACTGGATGCAACGGTTTTACAGACAATGGAAAGCATCCCGCGTGATGTTTTTACCCCGGCAGAGCAAATCTCATTGGCGTATGCAGATATTGAAATCCCACTGGGGCATGGTGAATCAATGCTTTTCCCTCGCGTTGAAGGACGAATGCTGCAGGAGCTTGAGCTGGATATTGACGATGAATGTTTGCTGGTTGGCACAGGCAGTGGCTATACCACAGCCTGTATTGCAAGCATGGCAAAGCATGTTGACAGCATTGATATTTATGACGACTTTCTGGAACGTGCAGAAAGCAACCTTGCTTCAGTAAATATTGCCAATTATAACCTGGAAAATAAAGACGCACTCGCCAGCGGCAACGTCTTTGACAAAAAATACAATGCAATAGCGGTAACAGGCTCCATCCCTGAATATATCAACAGATTTGAAGAATTGCTAAAGCCCGGCGGTCGGCTTTTTATCGTTGTAGGAACTGATCCGGTCATGCACGCATTAAAGATAGAGCATCAGGACAATAAATTTATAAGAACATCACTATTTGAAACCAGTTTAAAACCCCTGGTAGGAGTTGAGCACAAGCCTGAATTTTCATTCTAGTACAGCAACACTTTTTAAATGACGGATAGGCATGCATTCACTTCTTTGTTTTTGCAAATATTTTATGATTAACTAACCCGTCAGTTTAAAGTGGATGCTGTACTAGGAGGCTGTCCGAGAACTAAGTTTTTAAAAATTTCAATCAATATATAGTGTTTTTCGCGTTAGGAAAGCACTATATATTGTGGTCGCATTTTTTGGAAGCTAGTTCTCGGACAAGCTCCCAGGAGCCTGTCTGAGAACTAGAAATTGACTGCAAATCCCACAATCATCATAATCTGAGCTTATCAAGTTCGTTAAATAGAGCGACTATTCGCCTCTCTTGATAAACTCACCTTATAACAATTCTGAA
>JALVDQ010000427.1 GCA_027008885.1 Thiotrichaceae bacterium
TTCAGACAAAACCAAGCAAAGCCTTAAAAACCATTTATCAAATGTTGCTCAATTAGCCAAAAATAATGCATCAAAAATTGGATTACCCCAACACGGTGAGTTGATTGGTTTACTGCATGATTTAGGAAAATACAGCCAACAATTTCAAGACTACCTAAATTCAGCAGTTGGTAATATTGATCCTGATGCAGACGAATATACCAATGCAAAAGCAATGAAAGGTAAGATTGATCATTCAAGTGCAGGTGCTCAGTTAATTTGGCAAACATTGTCGAATAAAGGACAAATAGAAAATATTGTCGCTCAAGTATTAGCCCTATGTATTGCCTCCCACCACTCTGGTTTGATTGATAACTTAACATCAAATAAGAAAAGTACAGGCGAAGATAGCTTTTCAAAACGAATGGCTAAAAGTGATGATAAGACCCATTTGCAAGAAGCAACAGAAAAAATGGATTTGTCGATTGAGCAACGCTACAAGCGTCTGATTGAAGACCCTAAACTCATTCGCTGTTTTCAAAAAGTAATGGCAAATATAATAAAAGAACAGCACCAATTTCCTGTATTAGCTCAATTTCATTCTGGTTTAGTTGTTCGTTTTTTATTTAGTAGCTTAATTGATGCAGATCGCCAAGATTCAGCCGACTTTGAAAATCCAGATGATGCTAAGCAACGCCAAAACAATAATTACAAAGACTTTAGCCAATTATTTAAACGCTTAGAAAACAGATTATCAAGCTTTAAAATTGATAGTAGTGTTAATAAAATACGCAATCAAATATCCAATGAATGCCTACAAGCCGCTGAACGAGAGCAAGGGGTATTTACCTTATCAGTTCCAACAGGCGGAGGAAAAACCTTGGCCAGCCTACGTTTTGCACTTCGACATGCAGAAAAGTATAACTTAGACCGCATTATCTATATTGTCCCTTTTACTTCAATCATTGATCAAAATGCTCAGGATACTAGGGAAACACTTGAAGACGAAGATGGTACTATCGTTCTTGAGCATCATTCAAATATAAGCTTTGAAGATAAAGAAGGCGTATCTGAAAAGCATATCTACCGCAATAAAATCCTGTCAGAAAATTGGGATGCCCCTATTGTTTACACAACCTCTGTACAATTTTTAGAAGCTTTATTCTCATCGGGTACGCGTAGTGTCAGGCGAATGCATCAACTAGCTAATGCCGTTATTATTTTTGATGAAATCCAAACATTGCCTATCAACTGCACTCATATTTTTTGTAATGCGATTAACTTTCTTACACAACAATGCAATAGCTCTGTTGTACTCTGTACTGCTACTCAGCCACTACTGAATAAAATTAACCCACAAAAAGGTGCATTATCCTTCACTGAAAAAAATGAAATTGTTAGCAATACCCAAAAGTTATTTGAAGATTTAAAGCGGGTTGAAGTTATTGATAAAACAAAGGTTGGAGGCTGGTCATTTGATGAAATAGCCAACTTAGCCATAGATGAAATAGAAGATAGTAATAGCTGTTTAGTGATCGTAAATACAAAGAAGGCAGCAGAAGAAATTTACAAATACTGTAATGAAAATATTACCCACAGAGTCATCCATTTAAGTACCAATATGTGCCCTGCACACCGAAAAGAAATATTGGCAGAATTAAGGACTTTACTTGACGAGAATGAGCCTCTTATTTGTGTCAGCACACAACTAATTGAAGCAGGAGTTGATGTTGATTTTGGCTCAGTGATTCGTTTTACAGCAGGACTAGATTCTATTGCTCAAGCAGCGGG
>JALVDQ010000428.1 GCA_027008885.1 Thiotrichaceae bacterium
ATACGTTCAGATAAATGTTTCTGCTGTTTGTTATTCATACTGCTGCTCATAATAATTCGCCCTTAAAAACCGTCACTGCTTGACCTGAAATTGCCACGCGCTTATCCAGTAGTTCTATCTCTAATGCGCCTCCGCGCTGTGATAATTGCAATGCTTTCATTTTGGTTTTGGGCTTGTTACTGGTAGATAGACGCTCAGCCCAGAAAGGTGCAAGTGAGCAGTGGGTTGATCCGGTAACAGGGTCTTCATTAATGCCGACAGCCGGACCAAATACACGCGAGACAAAATCTGCTTCATTACCTCGCGCCGTGACAATAATGCAACGCACGGGGAGCAGTGATAATTGCTGGAAAGAGGGCGCTAGTTGGCGCACTGTTTTCTCATCGGCAACTTCAACCAGTAAATCCTGCGCTGTCTGATAAGTACCTAATACCGGGTAACCGAGCGCCATTTCCAGCCCAACAGGTTCTTTGCATTCGCTTACCTTATCAATAGGGAAGTTCATGGTCATCAGCGAACCGTTGAGACTGACATCAAGCTGTCCACTGCGAGTTTCAAAAACAGCCTTTTGGTCTGCCTCTAACAAACCTTCTTGCCAGAGAATATGCGCTGTGGCGAGGGTTGCATGTCCACACAGATCAACCTCTGTTTTGGGTGTAAACCAGCGTAACTGATATTGCTGATACCCATCCCCCCCTTTTTTAATACTTTTTTCAGTTGTAACAGAGGTAACAGATTTTTGCACAAAAGCAGTTTCTGATAGATTCATCTCAGCCGCCAGATTTTGCATCCATTGTTCTTCTGCCTTAAAGCCATCGGGCAAGAGACACACCGCAGCAGGGTTGCCTTTGAATTTTTCCTGGGTAAACGCATCAACTTGATAGATATTCATTGTGTTTGCCTTTATGAGTTAGAGATGTTCAGTATTAAACAGGGTTGACCTACTACCAATTGTAGGGTCGGTGAAGTTTACGTAACCGACCAGATTTAAGCTGCGATTATGGTTGGTTTCGCAAAGCTACACCAATCCTACCAACTACGGTCAAATAAGGAATAAGCTAGGAGCCTGTCCGAGAACTAAGTTTTTAAAAAATTCAATCAATATATAGTGGTTTTTCGCATCATGAAAACACTATATATTGTGGTCGCATTTTTTGGAAGCTAGTTCTCGGACAAGCTCCTAGGTGGTTACGAGCATTTTATAAATATTTGCCAATAGCATAACGACCAGCACAGCAATCAATAAACGCCGGATAAACTTGTCCCCACCCTTAATCGCAGAATGACCACCCAGCCAGCCTCCTGTCATACTTGCCAGAATCATGGGAATGGCTATTGACCAGATTACTTTTCCTGCCAGCAAAAAGGCTATGCCTGCGCCAATATTGGTTAGTAGATTCAGTGGCTTAATGGTTGCTGTGGCAAGTAAATAATTAAATTTGAGAAGCTTGCGAATTGAAATCGCCATATAGGTCCCCGTTCCCGGACCAAGGATGCCATCATAAAAACCAATTGGTGCGACTGCTGCAATGGTGCGGATTGGGTCATCACTGGGCTTGCTATTCTCTTCGCCTGCTTTATCTGTCAGCACAATAAACAAGGCAAGCGGAATACAAATAATAATTGCCCAGGCAAGCAGACTCGCAGAAACATGCAGCGCAAGCCTTCCGCCAATATAAGACATAAGCAAACAGGGAATCGCCGCATAAGCAACCGTGCGCCAATGGATTTGTTTGTTCAGTGCATATTTTGTGACGGCAAGTGTTGTA
>JALVDQ010000429.1 GCA_027008885.1 Thiotrichaceae bacterium
GAATTTTTGGTTATTTTTTGAGCTTAGTTCTCAGACAGGCTCCCAGCAATTTAATTAACTGTGTTGCAAAGTCATTATCCAGTCTGGCTTTAATGGGTAGGTACCAGCTGTTTTCCGGGGCGAAGGGGTGGCATTTTACGGCGTCTTTTTGTGTCATAATGATAGCTGCTTTGGGCTTGAACTGGAGATCATCCGGCTTGAACTGATAATGGTCGGGGAAGCTGTGTTTTATCAGTTTTAAGCCTTTGCGTTGCAGGCTGTTGTAGAATCTTTGCGGGTTTCCAATGCCGCTGACGACGTGTACTGTTTTTCCCTGAAAATCATCCAGTTTTCGTTTTTCTGCGGTTTTTAGATTGATTAGTTCATTGCCCTGAATTGTCATTTTAAAGGCTCCGGGCAGGTTTTGTTTTTTTTCATTACCATTTACGACAATGAAGTGGCACTGCTTTAAGCGTCTTGCGGGTTCTCTGAGTGGACCGGCTGGCAGGCACAAACGATTGCCGAGCTGACGTTCGCCGTCGATTACGGCGATCTGAATGTCGCGGGGCATTTTGTAGTGCTGCATGCCGTCATCTGAAATAATAATATTGCAGTTGTGGTTTTTCAGGCAGGTGTTGATTGATTCCAGCCTGTTTGCTCCGGCATAAACGGGTACGCCTGTTGTGCTTGCGATTAACACGGCTTCGTCCCCCACTTCTGCGGGGTCGCTCCGGGGAGTCACCGCTTGCAATTGCTGTATTGCCTTGCCGCCGTAGCCGCGTGTAATAATGGCGGGTCGGTAGCCTGCCTCTTGCAGAATCTCGGTGAGGTAGATGGTAAGTGGAGTTTTGCCGGTGCCGCCGACGGTGATATTTCCCACCACAATGACGGCGCAGGGGAAACGAGGTTGCGAATGATGTTGTGAACGACTTTGCCACCAGCGTTGCCAGGCATTTACGCCACAGTAGAGCGCGGACAGTGGCAGTAACAGATATTTTGCGGGCGAATCGTTGTACCAGATGTTTTCCAGCCAGCGTTGCAGTCCTGAGGTGTTATGCGCCATTTTCAAACTGTAATTGATAGAGTTTGGCATACGCGCCATTTTTTGCCAGCAGTTGCTGATGTGTGCCGGATTCGATGATTCTGCCGTTTTCCATCATAAGGATTTTATCCGCTTTCTCAACGGTGGAAAGGCGGTGCGCAATCATAAAGGTAGTGCGCTCTTGCAGAAGAGTTTCGAGTGCTTGCTGGATGTGCCGTTCTGATTTGGTATCGAGTGCCGAGGTTGCTTCATCGAGAATTAAAATGGGCGCGTCAGACAAGATCGCGCGGGCGATTGCAAGGCGCTGTTTCTGTCCGCCAGACAGGAGCGTGCCGTTTTCGCCCACCTGGGTGTCGAATCCGTTTGGCAGTGCTTCAATAAATTCCAGTGCAAACGCTGCTTTTGCGGCTGCCCTGATTTTTGTCATGTCCAGCGTTCTGAGTTTGCCATAGGCGATATTGTTTTTGACGGTATCATTAAAGAGGGTGACATCCTGCCCGACATAGGCAAATTGCTCTCGCAGGTTTTGCAGTTGAATTTGTTGCAGTGGAATGCCGTCCAGCGTGATTTGACCTTGCCAGTTATCATAAAAACGCGGTAGCAGGTTCACCAGCGTTGTTTTGCCGCTGCCAGACTGCCCTACCAGGGCAATTTTTTCACCGGGTTTTACCGAGAAGCTAATGTCCTTGAGCACCTTGTTTGCGCCTTGCTGCGGTGATTTGTCTGTGTCCTGCTGATAT
>JALVDQ010000430.1 GCA_027008885.1 Thiotrichaceae bacterium
TACAATAATACCAATACAAGCATATAGGTATTATAAAATGCAAAGGTTAAGTATTACGATTGATGATACTATTAAACAAGAACTAGATAAGATCACCGCAAAAGGTGAAAGAGCTGCTTTTGTATCAAAAGCAATAAAAAAAGCCATTGATGATTACCACAAGCAACAGGCTTTAAAAAAAATACTCGCTTTCAAGCCGTATAAAATTGATCAAGACTCCATTGATGTTTTACGAGAAGTTAGAGATAGCCGTAGTACACAAGTTATTGAAGCAAGCAAAAGCTAAGGAATGTGTAAAAAGTGATTCAATGCTATGTAATAGACAGTTCTGTTTTCAATAAGCTATATCTTGATGAGGTTGACAGGGATAAAGCACAAAATCTGTTTGTTCAGGCAGCAGAAAATAAAGCCAAACTTTTTGCGCCTGATCTATTATTTCTGGAAGTCATTAATACAGCCCAGCGATGTGGCGTACCGGTGGAAAAAATTGTTGAACTGTTAGACGCGCAGAAATATTTAATGCAGATACGGACGTTTAATGAAGAAGAAAAGAAAGTGGCATTAGAAATCATGTCGCAAGGGCATCCCAGTAGCGGTTATCCTTCAATTTATGATGCAATCTTCCATGCAATGGCTCTCTGCAATGATGCCATTTTTATTACAGCAGATAGACGACACTACGAAAAAGCAAAACAGCTTGGGTCTATCTATTTATTAAATTCAATGTAGCCCAACTTTTAGTCATATCTCATAATCATGTTATAATACCCACCCCCCCCTATTTTTACAGTTTTTTAACGGATAAGACTTATGTCAAATGCCATTTTAAGTGATGGGAAAGGCTCAATACATCAAGAAGCAGATTATCATTTAATGTGAGTTCAACTCGTAGTGAAATAAATATGGTAAACTCCTGTAACAATCGTTGCGAACCATAAAAAGGAAATACAGCGTATGAGTGTATTTACAAAAGCAGACTTGCCCGCCTACACTTATGAAGACTACCAACAATGGGAAGGTGATTGGGAGTTGATTGAGGGTATTCCTTACGCAATGGCACCTGCTCCTGTAAAGCGTCATCAAATGTTAGTATTAGCCATTGGCAGCGAGGTACTATCAATAGCCGATCAATGCTCACATTGCGAAGTCTTGATTGATGAAGACTGGAAACTTGACTCCAACACAGTGCTTAAACCAGATGTTGCCATTGTTTGCAATGATGATAACCCTAACTTTATTAGCAAAACCCCCGACGTTATTTTTGAAATACTCAGCCCCGCAACCGCACGGCGTGATGAAGGGATTAAATTCAATCATTATGAAGAACAGGGCGTAAAATATTATATTCTCGTTTATCCTGACGAGCTAATTGCCAAGGTATATCAACATAATGGTGACAAATTTAAAAAAGTCGCCGAGTGTGATACAGAACGCTTTGATTTTAAAGCAGCTAGTTGCCCGTTTGGCATTAGCTTTACCAAGGTTTTTAAACGCTTTCGGAAATAATGGTTCTGGAGTGACGCAATAATAAACCCACCCCCCCTATATTTTTATATTTTTTGCTGGTCTTACGCTTAAAAATTGATTATAATCATGAACTTAGATAATAGAGTCACAAACGAGAATCATTCTTGTCGGCGCGACTTTTAAAATTTCAGTCGCAAGATTAAGAAAACCTTGTAAGTAGCTGATATTATTTAAAATACACCGAAAACACGGGTAAGACGCGCAGAGCATTGATTTTAAAGTAAAAAATGCACTTTTTGTCAGTAGGTGTCTCTTTAGCGTTCTACCAGCACGGCACATTCTGCGTGGCGTACTACTTTTGCTGCTGTTGAGCCTAGCAGATAATCTTCGAAGCCTGGTTTATGTGAGTTTATGATAATTAAATTCACTTCGTTTTTGTCTGCTGATTCAAGAATACTGCTGTATGAGCGACCTTTGCGAACTTCGATTTGCACCTTGTCGGTGTTATCTATTTCGGATTTTTCGAGTAATGTCTGCAAGTCTTTTCTGGCGCTTTCGACCTTGTCTGTTTTAAATTCTTCGGGTAGAAAGTTTTGCACATATTCAGGGACTTCTTCAACGACATGCAATAGTATGATGCCTTTTTCTCCTCCCAGTTTATTGGCTTTGTTAATTGATGCAAGCGCCTGTTCTTCATGCGCGAAATCTATTGGAATCAGTATTTTACTGTACATTTTGTCTACCTTTTAGCAATTTTGTTTTGTGCTTGTGTGGCAATATTTCTGATGAGGTGGTTATTGGTGTTGCCAGTGATATACCTTTTTTAATTGATGTCTCCAGCATGAGTTCCAGTAAACGCTGCCTCGTTTGCATTAGTTTTTCCACGTCTTTAGTATAGTAATAAAACAGCCATTCGACTGCATGATCGCCGGTGTCTTTGACTCCATACTCGAGTTCATATTGATCTTCGAGGGCAATCCCAGGGTCTTCTTTGGCAAGTTCATAGACGCTTTCAAACAGGTCTTTTAGCTGCGCGGAGCTGACGTCATAGGATATTTTAAATGTAAGGCTTTCGCGTAACCCCCTGGCGGATGCAAATTTGGAAAGGTTATGCACGGTAAAGTTACGGAGTTTCGAGTTTCTGATCATTACTCTATGATTATTAACAATATTTAAAATTACAGTATGAAATATTTTGGTTTTGTAAACCAGCCCGTAAATTTCTTCTCCGTCATTAAACTGGATTACGTCGCCCTCTGACAGCATGTCGCTATTCAAGATAATGAGTCCGTGAAAAATATCTGGTGCCCAGATGCTTGATGTCAAGGCAAGAAAAACGCCGATCAGACCAATCACGCCTCCTGCTTCAAGCATCGAGTCAAAGCCAAGCAGACGGATAATGCTGATTAATGCCAGAATACCGATGGCGATGCTGCTAAAAAAACTAAGCATACGGGTTTGATAGCTGGCAATATGACGTTTTTTGCCGTTGATTTCCCGTTCTTTGCCGTATTGCCGAACCAGAAAAAGATGTGCAAGGTGCATTGCCAGGTAAGCAAAGTAAATTATGGCGAGTGCAGCCAGCAGATGAAACAGCAGATTTTTATTGTCTTTGTTCTGAAAGAAGCGGTAGTAGCCATAAGTGATCATAAATAACAGGTTTAAGGCTCTGAATATCATCACCTTGCGCTTGATATCTGATTTGTTATCGCTCTCTTGCGGATTTTGATAGAGCCATTTGACAAGCTGTGAGGCAAAGATCAGCAATAAGACATTGATGCCCAGAATGATATATCCCAATAAGTCGATATTGTTGATTATGGTGCTTAGACTGTTCATAGAAGAAATAACCCAATTACAGCTTGTCGGTTTTATAAGTCAGAATAATTAAATATAACTATAATGCAAGGTTTCTATTACTCTTGATAAAAATCAAATCAAAAAAACAATAAAAAGAGATTATTTATGAATCATTTTAAGTTAATGGTGTGTCCCCATGATACGGCGAAAAACCCTGAAAACTGGTTTAATTTTTCACAGTATCTGTCACAGACTGTCTCTTCCAGCTTTCTGTTTCAAAAAAGTATCGACTTTCCTGATTTTCACGATAATTTGATGAGCGGAGGATTGATTTATGCTAATCCGCAAGATTCGCTAAAACTCATCAGGGAACATGCCTATATACCGGTAGCGCGCCCCTCAAATCTGTCAGATGAAATTGTTTTTATTGCGACAAATAGCCTTGAGGCAGCGAAGATTGATGATTTAAGCGGTGAACAAATAAGCAGTGTTGAGTCAATGATGGTGACTAATGTCGGGCTAAAATCCTTATCTGATCTTGATATTAGACCTTCCGGTATTGATTCAAAAGCAAGCTGGATGGCGGTTGTTAAAAGTATATTTCGTAATGAGGCTGATTATGCCATGGTTTATAAGGATTTTTATGAAGGCTTAAACCGGTTGAGCAAAAGCGGCTTGCAAAAAATTGCTGAAACTTATGACGGCAGCATTCATCATAATTTTTTAATTTCTGAAGAACTTGCTGATTCTGCTGAAAAAATCCGGCAATGCTTGACACAGATGCATGAAAATGAAAAGGGCAAAGCATTATTAAAAGCTTTGAAAATGGAAAAATTAGTAACAGTAAGCAGGGAAGAAATATTAAAGTTTGAAGCTCTGGATAGCTATAAGCTGGATAGTCATAAGCCTGAATCCGCGCTGGCTTAAAGGATTCAGGTCTGAATTTCGAGGCTGTTAACCAGTTTTTGCATTGCTTCTGGCATGGCGACTTGCCACGATACCTCTTTTCCTGTTTCCGGATGCTGTAAGCTTAAACGGGTGGCATGTAGTGCCTGGCGGTTCATTCTTTGTATTTTATTGCGCACTTCCTGATCCAGTTTTGCGGGTACTCTGGGTCTGCCGCCGTATACCCTGTCTCCTACTATCGGCATGTGTTTCCATGCCAGATGTACGCGGATCTGGTGAGTGCGTCCTGTTTCCAGATTGACGCGCAGCAAGGTATGCTGGAATAAACGCTGTTCCACGGTATAGTGAGTGATAGCTGTTTTTCCGCCTCCCATGGTTAAAACTGTCATGCGTTTTCTGTCACGGGGGTGTCTGCCAATATTGCCTTCTATGGTGCCACCTGCGATGACATCGCCAGAGACCAGTGCGAGATATTCTCTTTTTACCTGCCTTGCCTGTAACTGCTTAACCAGTGCAGTGTATGCCTCGAGTGTTTTTGCAACCATCATCAATCCTGTGGTGTCTTTGTCAAGACGATGCACAATGCCTGCTCTGGGCAGGTTTTTTTGCTTTTCATTATGTGCCAGCAGGGCGTTGACAAGTGTGCCAGTGAGGTTTCCAGCACCAGGATGCACCACCAGACCGGCTGGTTTATTAATAACCAGCATGTGTTCATCTTCAAAAATAATGTCAAGCTCTATTGCTTCGGGCAGGTCATGTGTTTGTTCGGATTGCACGGGTGTCACGCTGATTTGTTCGCCTCCAAAAACTTTATCACGTGTTTTAGCTTTTTTCTGGTTAAGCAGGATATTCCCGGACTTGATCCATTTTTGTAGCTGACTGCGTGAATACTGTGGGCATAATTGAGCTACAACCACGTCCAGACGTTCGCCCAGTGTTCCCTCAGGTACGATTAAGACTGATTGCTCTTTTGCCTTGTTTTCTGTGTTCATTGCTATCTTGTCTACCCTTCTTCTGAGAACCTGTCTGTAAAAAACAGGCGCAATTATAAGAGATTAATGAGCAGCTATGTTGAAAACCTTAATTTACTGTATAATAGACCGGATATTATAATAAAACGGCTATCTCATGTTTCTGCTAAATAAAAATCAATTGCAAAAAATGACCATGATAAAAAACTACCTGGGCTTGTTTCTGCTTGCCGGCATTCTGTTTGGGCTTTCTTCCTGTTCAATTTTCAAGGAAAAAGAACAGCCGGATTTAACCTCTGGTTATTCTGCCAACAAGTTGTTTCAGGATGCCCGCGCATCGCTCAAGTCAGGTAACTACGAAACCGCAATCAAGCAATATGAAACGCTTGAGGCAAAGTATCCATTGGGTCGATACGCGCAACAGGCGCTCCTGGAGCAGGCTTATGCCTACTATAAATATGATGAACCAGATACTGCACTTGATACAATTGACCGCTATATGCGCCTGTATCCCCGCAGTCCCCGCATGGATTATGCTCTTTATCTGCGTGGTTTGATTAACTTCGGCAGGGGCGGAAGTATTATTGATAAAATTTTCCCAAGAAATTTTTCTGATCTTGACGGGGTGAGACAGAAGGAGGCATTTCACGATTTTTCAACCCTGTTGACACGTCACCCAAACAGTCCCTATGCGGCTGATGCCAGACAGCGCATGCATTTTTTAAAAAATACACTGGCTGAAACTGAAGTTGATGTCGCCAAATATTATATGAAGCGTGGCGCCTATCTTGCTGCCTATAATCGTGCTGATTATGCCATTAAACATCATCAGGGGACTCCAGCAATAATCGAAGCATTGCAGATAAAAATCTGCGCTGCCAGAAAACTTGGAAAAAATGATTTGGCAAATGACACAATGAGGATTTTAAAGCTGAATTTTCCAACAAAGACAAACTTTAGCTGCCCCAAATAAAGGCATAAGGCGACATAACGCAATAATTTTGCAGGTCGGATTGGCTCAAAGTGTAATCCGACAAAATTATTTATTTTCCTGCTTTTTTAACTGTTTGGCTTTTTTTGCTTTTTTCAGTGCTTTTTTATGTTCCTGCAAAAGTTCAATACCTTTTTTTCGGTGTGCGTGTATCAGAGCCAGTTCTTTGGAAATTTTTTCCTTGTTGCCTTTTCCCTCTGCAAATTTTGACTCAAGTTTGGCTTCGCGTTTGCGAAGTTTTTTAAGTACATGCTTTAAGCATTTGATTTTCTCCTTGCGTTTGCGGTTTTCTGCATTGAGATATTCATCAGCCATTGTCATTAAGTCGTGAATCTTCATTAGCAGTACTCCTTTTCTATTGCCCTGGTATTGCCTGAATCAGCGAGACTTGTTGTAGCGGATCATACCAATTCAGGCATTGGTATTGGCATTATCACAATCATCTTCTTCTTTTGACTTTCGTGCTTTTATCGCCTGGGTCGCCTCTTCTTTATTGAGCATTAAACTTTGTTCTGCTTCATGCAGGGCGGTGTCTCTGGATTTAAACAGTGTTTTTCCGATTTTCAGCAGGTTTTTAGCAATATTATTCGCATAATAATTGTCATTCATTAAAGAAGTTGCCATCTCTGCGGTAATGTGATGTTTGCGGATATGTGTGTCTATGTCCTTTAACATCTGCTTGTCAGCTTCTTTTATCTGCATTCTCATCGCCTCCAGTGTGGTCAACGCGAGGCGTTCATTTTCCGGCTGTTTTTCAAGTTCTGCCAAAGTACGCAGGATGGAAGCCAGACGGTAGCGTATCTTGTTGTATTCTTCACGAACATAGGGATTTTTGTCATTCAGGTGATGTGCCAGATTGATGTGTAGTTGCTGCACGTTTTTTATACTTTCCAGCATTTTTCTGCCAGCCGAACGATAGCCAAAGATTTCATTGTTCTGTTCCTGCGTCATGTTTTTATGCGCCTGACTGATAAAATCAACGATCCTGGCATAGAGTATCTTGATCTTGTTGGTATATTCCTCCTTGATATTGACCGGTATGGGTTTGCGTTCTGACTCTATAATATCCTTGACGGGAATATCAGATTGAATATCCCGTACCCGAATGCTGATTCCATGCGCGATAATGCCGAAGAAGTGCCGATACAGGTTAAAGGTTTCCTTGCGTACTGCTTCGACGGCAGCTTCAGGTAATTCGATACTGGCAGAATTAAGAAATTCAGGTTCAGCGATTGGGCGTTCTTTCTCAGGTAACAGGCGCGTTAAAAAGCTGACGAGTTTGCCTATAAAAGGCAACATGACAAGGATTCCAATCAGATTAAAGAGTGTATGAAAAACGGCTAATTTTAGCGTGTAGTCGTCTTTTGAAATTCCCAGATGATCCGCAATCCAGCTAACTATCTGTATCAGTTGGGGGATAAACGCAATCGCTATAACGGCGGTTACCAGATTAAAGATAAGGTGAGCTCCCGCCAGCCTTTTGCCGTTAATATTGGCACTGATTGAGCCCAGTATTGCTGTGATTGTGGTGCCGATATTGCTGCCGATGGCTAGTGCCAGTGCATTTTCATAGGTGATTTGCTGACTTGCCAGGGCGGTGATAATCAATACCAGGGTGGCATGGCTGGACTGCATAATGACGGTTGCAATAACGCCAATCAGGGTATACAGAAGCATGCCCTTCATGCCCGAGAGCGCATAAGCGGTGAGGTCAATATGTTCGCGGAAGGTCTCGAAGCCTTCTTTCATAAAGGAGATGCCTAAAAACAGGAAGCCCATACCCGCCAGAACATAGCCAATCCCTTTTAGTTCTTTCTGTTTTTGCAGTACCAGAATGATACCAAAAGCCAGCATGGGCATGGCATAGGCAGATATTTTTACCTTCAGACCAAATCCGGCAACCAGCCAGGCACCTGTCGTCGTACCCAGGTTAGCGCCAAAAATAATACCTATTCCGGATGCCAGCGTGATTAGACCCGCTGACAGAAAAGAGATGGTAATTACCGAGACCAGGGAACTGGACTGCATTAGTGTTGTGGTCACAACACCAAAACTCATGCTTTTCCAGAGTTTGTCAGTGCTTTTATTTAGAATTTTTTCAAGTATACCGCCAGAAAAAATCTTGAAACCATCTTCCAGGGCAAGCATTCCAAACAGGAAAATTGCCACTCCAGCAGTAATCTGCTTCAAGTTTGGACTCAACCAAAAGCCATAGGAAAGCAGCAGAAAAATACTGATTAAAATTCCTTTTCTGAACATTTTAGCAGTCCGTTTTTTGGTGCTTGCCGGGTTAAACCTGTTGATTTAATCAATGCGCAGTCGGATTAGCATAGCCCAGCCCGACTGCAAAACACAGGTTTAAGCACTGAATCAGCTTAACTATACCTGGGGCAGTAACATACCCCGAATAGTGTAAAAAATAATTGCAGCAAGTACCGCTGATGCAGGCACAGTGATTAACCAGGCTGCTGCAATTTTTAATAAGGCAGATCTTTTAACCAGTTCTTTACGATAAACTTTCTTCAAGCTTTTTCTTTCGCGTTTTGAAAAATGAGCTTCACTGCGTTTTGCCTTTAATTCTTGCAACATGACTTTTTTGCGTTTCACAGATGCTTTCTGAAACTCCTCCAGAAAGGCTTCAATCGTATCATGATCGGCACCATCATGGTGCTCCACAATTTCATTCACCATACGATCATACGATTTCTTTAAATATTCACGCAGAAAGCCCACCCCAAAAATACCGCCAACGGCAATATGCGTTGAACTGACCGGTAAACCAAGCTGGGAGGCAATTATGACTGTAATAGATGCTGCCATCGCAATACTGAAAGCACGCATTTTATTCAGTTCGGTGATCTCTGAGCCAACCGTGCGAATCAGTTTTGGACCAAATAGTGTCAGACCGACGACAATTCCTATTGCACCAACCAGCATTACCCATAATGGAATTGCTGCTTTTGTGGCAATACCGCCTGATGTAATGGCATCATTGATTGCTGCCAGAGGACCTACGGCATTGGCTACATCATTCGCTCCATGTGCAAAACTGAGCAGTGCTGCGGCAAAGATTAGCGGAATAGTAAACAGGTTATTGATAGTCCGCTTGTTATTTTCCAGCTTGTTGGCTGCTTTGTTAATTAAGGGTTTCACAATAACATAGATCAGTGCCGCAATCAGCAAGCCAATTCCAACAGCGGTAATAAACTCAACTTTCCATATTTTTTTTAAACCTTTCATAATCAAATAGGTTGAAAAGGCCCACGCCATTACGGCTATCAATACAGGTACAACCCGTTTTGCTGCTGCTATCTTGTCAGCCCTGTAGGTAATGGTGTGTTTTATCAAATATAAAAAACCTGCAGCAATAATTCCGCCCAGTACAGGGGATATTACCCAGCTTGATGCGATAGCAATCATTTTGTCCCAATTTACAATACTCCATCCACCTGCGGCGATTCCTGCCCCCATAACACCGCCCACAATCGAATGCGTGGTGGAAACAGGTGCGCCCACTGCCGTTGCAATATTCAACCAGATAGCACCTGCAAGAAGGGCAGCCATCATCAGCCAAATAAAGACGGCACTATCCTTTATTAGTCCCGGATTGATAATCCCCTTTTTAATGGTGCTGACCACATCACCACCCGCAATTAAAGCCCCTGCGGCTTCAAATATACCCGCAATGACAATTGCACCAATCAGGGTTAATGCTCTGGAACCCACAGCTGGACCGACATTATTGGCAACATCGTTTGCACCAATGTTTAGCGCCATGTATCCACCTATCATGGCTGCAACAATCAAGAGTAATCGACCTGGAATATCATGCGGCACAATATAATTGGTGTACATAACGATACCAATCATAAATACCAAAACAATGCTGAGACGAAGTGTTTCACTTTTGCTAAAGCCCGTTGATTGTTCGATTTTATCTACACTTTTTAAGTCCATGGGAGTTTCCTTTTTAAATAAACAATTATTCTAATGCAAAATTAGCGTAGCGAAACCACATGCTGCGACCTGTGGATTAGCTCACATTCTAATTCAAGCTACTCAGCGCAGATTATTCCCGCGCGCAAGGTATTGTGCATTTCGGAGTCTGTCGGGTTAGCTGGCGCTAACCTGACCTGCAAAAACAGGTTTTGCTTTAGTGCTAGTTCTAACATAGCCCGAACAAGTAAAACTGTAAAACTAAAAATAGCACTATACTGACTTAAATTATACTCTTTGAGATTAAGAATACCTCTACTTGTTTTACTAAATGCATCATTTTTATACTGCGACCTTCAATTAGTGATTGAAGGCTGCAGTATACGACCCACAAAGCAGCCCTTGATAAACTCTTGACACTTCAGTTTCAGATTTTTTATGAAAAATCAGTTATTGGAGGTTGAGGTATATAAAGACTCAGGAGTCTATCGAAAGCCCTTCTGTGAATTGGTCTATGCGGAAAACGAGAGCACATTAAGACGGCTGTTATGTTTGATTGATTATTTCTTCCACAACTTTTAAATCAGCTTCAGTATCCACACCATGCCCGGGAAGTTCTGCTGCAATATCCACATGGATTTTGGCACCATGCCAGATGGCACGTAATTGCTCAAGCAGCTCAATCTTTTCAATTTCACAGGCGCTCATTTGAGCAAATTTCTTCAGGTAAGCTGCACGGTAGGCGTATATGCCAATATGTCGTAAGGCAAAGTCTTTTACAGTGCCAGAATGCTCTCTTTGAAAAGGAATTGGAGCACGACTAAAATAAAGTGCCATGCCGTTTTTATCGGTTACCACTTTTACAATATTGGGGTCATTATATTCATTTTCAGTATGAAGCGGGGTCGCCAGGGTAGCGATTGAAGCAGTGGTGTTGTTTGCCAGATTATCGGCAACCTGCTCCAGGATTGATACGGGCGTTAATGGTTCATCACCTTGCAAATTGACAACAATGGTGTCATCAGCCCAGCCCTGTGTTGCTACGACTTCTGCCAAACGGTCGCTGCCGCTTTGGTGCTCGCTGGAAGTCATGCAAACCCTGGCAGCAAACGCTTCACATTGTTCTTTTATACGCTGATCATCCGTAGCAACGATGATTTCAGCAAACTTTAATTTGGTTGCGGCTTCTCTGGCACGCTCAAAAACGTGCTGGATCATGGGTTTACCTGCAATAAGACGCAGGGGCTTGCCTGGCAAACGGGTCGATGCGTACCTCGCCGGAATCACCACAACCGTTTGTGTCATCGTTTAACTTCTTCTGCGGTTAACTGGCGTGCTTCTTCCTCCAGCATAACCGGAATACCATCCTTGATCGGGTACGCCAGTCGCGCGGAACGGGAAATCAGTTCCTGATTTTTTTTATCATAAATCAATGGACCCTTGGTAACAGGGCAAACAAGTATATCAAGCAATTTACTATCCATTATAATTTCCAGGTTGAACAACTGTTTCTCGGTTTTTAATCTTAACCCATCCCCCCTGTTTTTTACATATTTTTTGCAGGGAGCTGGGTCAAGCTGTTGGTTTACTCAATGCATAATTTGGATTAGAGTAGCTTAGTCCAAGCGTAATCCAATATAGTGCCACGTCTTGTCGGGTTACGCTTGGGCTAACCCGACCTACCTGTCCTCTGTCCTCTGACACACCCATCCCCCCTGTTTTTTATACATTTTCCAAATTAAAAATAAGCATTTAATAATTAGCAGAAAACGGTATACTTGCGCGCTTTCCAATATGCGTCTGTATAAAATATCGCCATGTTTAGCATTGTCTCATCCCGTAAAGAATGTATTAAAAACGACCTGTTGTCAGGTTTAACCGTTGCTCTGGCATTAGTACCGGAGGCAGTTGCTTTCGCGCTTCTGGCTGGCATTCCGCCCATACATGGTTTGTATGCTGCATTTACTATTGGTCTGGTGGCTTCAATCGCAGGGGGTCGCCCGGGAATGATTTCGGGTGCGACTGGCGCAATTGCCGTGGTTATCGGAACTCTGGTGGCGCAGCATGGCATTGAATACCTGTTTGCTGCGGTGATGATGATGGGTTTGATCCAGATTATTTTTGGTATTTTGCGCCTCGGAAAGTTTATTCGCCTTGTGCCACATCCTGTCTTTCTGGGGTTTGTTAACGGGCTGGCTCTGGTGATTTTTTTGGCGCAGCTGCAACATTTTAAAATCGACCTGCCTGACGGAAGTCATGCCTGGATTACTGGCAGCAAGCTTTATATTATGCTGGCGTTAATCGCTCTTACGATGATTATTATCCAGTTTCTTCCTCGCCTTACCAAAGCAGTGCCTTCTACCCTGGTTGCAATAATTGTGGGTACAGTGATTGTGTTGGTGCTGGGGCTGGATACCCGCACCGTTGCAGACCTGTCTTCGGTCAAAGGTTCTTTTCCTCCATTTCATTTACCCGAAGTAGAACTTTCCTGGGAAGCTTTTAAAATTGTTTTTCCCTACGCATTAGTGATGGCGCTGGTTGGTCTGATTGAAAGCCTGCTGACTCTTAATCTTATTGATGAGCTTACAGAAACAACGGGGCAACCTAATCGTGAATGTATTGGTCAGGGTGCTGCCAATGTGGTTACTGGCATGTTTAGTGGCATGGGTGGCTGTGCCATGGTGGGGCAAAGCATTATCAATATAAAATCTGGCGGAAGGCAACGGCTTTCTGGCATTTCGGCGGCTATTTTTCTGCTGTTTTTTATTATGTTTGCCTCTAAACTGATTGATATTATTCCGATTGCGGTACTGGTCGGGGTTATGTTTATGGTCGTTATCGGTACTTTTGAATGGGGTAGCTTGCGTATGCTGGGCAAGATACCTCTGGCTGACTGGGTGATAATCGTTGCTGTTACGGCAATTACCGTGATTACGGATAATCTGGCGCTTGCGGTAGTTACTGGTGTGATTTTATCCGCGCTGGTGTTTGCCTGGGAACATGCCAGCCATATCAATGCAAAAATTCGCTACAATCGCATGGGTGACAAGGTTTACGAACTTGAAGGACCGCTATTTTTTGCCTCTGCCCAAAATTTTCAGGATATTTTTACCCCCAGGGAAGATACGGATGATGTGGTTGTGGATTTTAAAAATTCACGCGTGGCTGATCACTCCGCGATTGAAGCCATAGATAAACTTGCCGAACGCTACGACCGCGCCGGAAAACGTCTGCATCTAAAACATTTAAGTGAAGAATGTCGTTTGTTGCTGAAAAAGGCAGGTCCGCTGGTTGAGGTGAATGTGGTTGAAGACCCGCATTATCATATTGCAGATGACAAACTGGGGTAATTTAATTGCCTGATTATTTGAGCAGGAGAATAAAAGACAAGCAAGAACGGTGGGTTTATTAGTGCGCCGCCCCTTCCTTAATCCTTTTTTCCTGAATCCACGTCCAGAGGGTAAAGCAGGGGTTTTACACCTGCCTTTTTGCGTATCCAGTTGAGGCTCTTAAATACTTTCGGATGGCTAACGAGTTTGCGTTCCAGCCAGTATTTTCCAGGAAAATTACTGACTCCCAGACCAATCAAAATAGTGAGTATCCCCTGCCCGGGTAGCACCAGCATGGCTATGCCTGCAAGTATAAAAAGAAGACCAAGTATATTTTTTGCAATCTGTATCAGTAAGGTATTTCTGTTTTCTGTTGAGAATACCTGATGTTTTTCCGCCAAAAAATAGTCCTCTGGTAAACGTGCAATTATCATTGGAATAACAATCAACGAACCAATAAAGGTGACAACAGAAAATATTGCCAGTGCGGTGAGTATTTCCGGATTAATTGTCATGCTGCTCCAGTATGCTTTGCTGTCCCATTTGATATGCCTTTAGAAGAGCCTTGCTCATGGCTTGATTTTCTTCAAGTTGCTCAATATGAAGTATCTCGGAGGCAATTTTTTGTATCACATCCTGAGCTTTTTGCGTATTGTTTTGCTGCTTTTTTTGAATAAAACACTGCAAGTCAAACTGCCCATCAGAATAGCATTCGCTTGCCAGTCCGGTTGCCTGACTAAAGAAAACCGGGGATGATTCCAGAACTTCATATTCATAAGAATAAGGATCTATGTTATTTTCAGCAGCTATTTGATGAAAAACAGAAGAAAAATCATTATGTTTCTGGATATAGTCATCCAGATCAATAACGCTTGAGGGTTGATAATCCTTGCCCTTGAACGAAAATGGTATTGTCACCGTGATTGTGTTTTTCATTTTATACCCATCCCCCCTGTTTTTTACATATTTTCAAAAGGTAGCCACTTGTTGGATTGCCGATAGCATAATCCAACAAGTGCCACGATCCTGTCGGGTTACGCTCAGGCTAACCCGACCCACGCAGCTCTCTGTCTTCTGTCTTCTGTCTTCTGTCTTCTGTCTTCTGTCTTCTGTCCTCAGTCCTCAGTCCTCAGTCCTCAGTCCTCAGTCCTCTGTCTTCTGTAAACCCATCCCCCCTATATTTTATATATTTTGGAGATGGCTATCTGATTTAAACAAATAACAAGATGACAGTGCCATAAATCTGCCAGTATACTTTGATGGACTATGAATATGAAGAAGCAACACATCATACAGCACACCAGGAAGTGGCTGCAATCTGTTATTATTGAACACAATATTTGCCCCTTTGCCAAAAAAGAGTTTGAGCGCGACAGCATCCATTATGAAGTAGCAGAAAGCTCAAATCGAGAAGATCAACTGCTGCTTATGATTTCAATCTGCAAATTACTTGATCTTGACGATAGCATAGAAACCAGTTTAATTATCTATCCTAATGGATTGAATCAATTCGATGATTACCTGAATTTTTTGGCACTGGCAAATGCACTTCTCGAAAAGCAGGGCTATGAAGGCATTTATCAGCTTGCCAGTTTTCATCCGCAATATCAGTTTGAGGGCGTTGCAAAAGATGATGCCAGTAATTACACCAACCGTTCACCTTACCCCACTTTGCACCTGATTCGTGAAGCCAGTCTTGAAAAGGCACTTAAAAGCTACCCTGACCCTGAAAAAATACCAGAAAGAAATATTGAATATACGCGCAAGCTGGGCTTAAAAACCATGCAAGATATGCTGAGAAAGTGTTTGCGCTGATCCACAATCGGCATATAAGGATGCCAATTTTTACACATTATTCCTTTACTCTATTCCTTATAGGATATATCCTGTATCTATAAATAAATAATAATTTTATATCTAATTTAACTATAGCTAGGAATAAAACCATGATTTCATATCAAGAACTAAATGCACAAACCGATAAAATAACTGAATTATCCAATGTCCTTTCCGTTTTGTTAAAGGATAGAACAATTTGTGATTCTGAAACCTGTTGCAAGATTTTTTATAACTATATGGATCACGTCAATGAGCATATGCAGCTGGTTGAATCCAATATGTACCCTACCCTGCTAAACAACTCGCTTCCAGACGCAAAGAAAACGGCAAGTAATTTTATGGGAAGCTCGCAGGGTATCAAGCAGATCATGACAAGCTACATAAAAAAATGGTGTGATAAAAAACACCAGGGTTTGTCTATTGGTGCAAAATACGATGAGTTTATTAAAGACACTGATGAAATGTTTGAAACGATCCTCAACAGAATCCAGGATGAAACAGAAAATCTTTACCCGATGGTGCGAAAAATTTCCAATGGCTGATCTGGATTATAATCCGGGTAATTGGTGCTGGGTTAAACCTGTTGATTTACTCAATGCGTAGCCTAATCCAACGTAATCCAGCCGCAATCCACATAGTGCCGCGCTTTTGTCGGGTTACGCTGAGGCTAACCCGACAAAACACAGGTTTGACCCACTACCCCAAATAATAACGATTGATTTTCGCTATAAATTTACGCTAGTAGTTGCGATTTTTAGCTAACTAGCTCCTGACGGGGCGGGAACATATTGGCGATGCGACTAGCCGTTGTATCCTGTCTTCGGGAAATCTTGCGAACTTCGGGATCTTTTATAAATTCAGAAAGCGTTATGCCGTTCAGAAATTCATAAAGCCGCTCACTTAGATCATTCCAAAGATGATGTGTCAGGCATTTTTCGCCTTTGTTGCAGTCCTTGCTACCCTTGCATCGGGTATTATCAATATTTTCATCAACAGCCAGAATAATATCGGCAACACTTATCTGGTGAGATGGTTTCCCCAGGCGATAACCTCCGCCTGGACCACGCACACCTTCCACCAGACCCGTTTGACGCAATTTGGCAAAAAGTTGCTCAAGGTAGGACAGAGAAATACCCTGACAGCTCGATATATCAGATAATGTAACAGGACCTTCCCTGTCGTGAATTGCAAGATCCATCATTGCAGTGACTGCATATCGACCTTTTGTAGATAACTTCATTTTGACCTCCACATCCGTTTCCGGGACGAATGTATTTCTTGACTAAATTAGTGGGAATTATAATCAACCAAGTGAATTAGTCAAGTATTGAATAATACTTCGACATCCAGGATGTCTGTTCGAGAATAACTAAAAATACGATTTTCAACAATTTAGTGAAAATTAAGTTCCTTGTTTTCAATGACTTAAAAAATGATTTTTTTGGGGAATTGCTGATTTCTTGATTCTTGGCAGGCTTCTAGATGGACATCTTTTAATAATTCTCAGACTCTGGGCGGGAGCCTGTATTTTCAAGCGTTTGTTTAAAGATCGATAATGGTGTGTATATCGCCTTCTTTTGCAATATAGACCTTACAGGCAGGATAGTGATGTTTCATCCATTTCCGGGAATCTTTTCCTATTTGGTCTAACTGCGCATCTGTTCGTGCTGGATCATGGTGAAACAGGATAAGCTTTTTTATCTTGGCATCAACTGCCAGTTGTAATACCTGTGATATTAATGAATGTCCCCAGCCATGAATTTTTTCGAGGTCTTCATCAAGATACATTGCATCATGTATAAGACAATCAACATTCTTCAAAAAATCAACCCATTCCTGATAAGCTGTTACGGGTGGCTTTGGCGGATCAAGCTCATTGTCCGTTACATACGCCATACTACCCCGAGGTGTTTCCAGACGATAGGCAGAGCCACCTCCTGGATGGTTTAACGATCTGGAGTAGATTTTATTCTCGCCTATTTCCAGTTTGTTATTATCTATTGAAAGTAAAATAACCCTGGCTTCAAGCTTGTCACCAGGCACAGGAAAATGCGGGTTGGTCATTTGGGTTAAAACCGCATGTGCATTAACGTCTTTTAAATGCGCAGTGAGTAAATTAATGACCTGATTTTTTTTATATGCTGGAAGAAAAAAAGGAAAGCCCTGTATATGATCCCAGTGGTAATGACTAAACAATAAGTTGATCTCTTTTGACAGTTCTTGCGCGATCAAATCTTCGCCAAGTTTTCTTATTCCTGTACCCGCATCAAATATAAATAAGGTACCATCATCAGCTTCAACAAAAACACAGGATGTATTTCCGCCGTATCGGACGGTCTCTTTCCCTGGTGAAGCAATCGAGCCACGCACACCATAGAATTTAATTTGCATACTAAGAAAGCCCTTATGACTGAATCCTTGAAGTCAATACAGTTTTGAATCATAAGCTATTGATTTTAAAGTGAGATAAGGGCTTATAATACATGCATGGTAGCTTTAGAGTCATACTACTCAACAATGAAAACACCCTCAATATGATTGGTTTCCCTGTTATTTTCTGAAAATCCAAAACTGCCTAATACTGCTTCAGCCTTATTTCCAATAAAGTCACCGTTAATAAACCCACTGGCACCACGGACAGCTCCTGAATTATCTGGATTTGAATCAATGACATTGACACCATTTAACTGTAAATCCATATCACCTGCTTCTATTTTCCCATCAAACACCGCTATCCATGTATCTTTAGGCGTATTCGCCGATAATGCTCCATTAGTGACATTACCTGACTCAAAGTTCACATCCATTTGTACCTGAAGGTTGCTAACTTGTCCTGATGATGCACTTAACAGGCTTTCACTAACATTATCATAGCGAACAGTACCCGTTCGGGCTGCTACAACTGATGGATCTGATTTATCGTATGCTGCCCAGATCATTCCTTCTGAGGGAGAAGTAGAATCAATATCCCTTGTTATATTTATTATGGAAAATTTATTCCAGAAGCCCCAGCTTAGTTTATATCCACCGACCGCCTGCTGAAAATTGGAAAGCTGTCCAGTGCTTGCCAACTGATATTGTTCCAGACCTACTTTAAATACAGGATTATTTGAATCTATGCTGTCAGCCTTTGAAATTATTTCGGTTGATGGGCGGGTTCTATCTATATTTAGACCATTGTGATTAAATACTTTCCCTGCTGGAAGCGGCAATGATTGTAATAATGGTTCAATAACAGTTTTTCTGGATGCTTTAGCTACACCACTGTTACGCTTGAGATTTATATTAGAACTATGCCCTGCTCTAAAAACATTGGGTACCTGTTGCAAGCCTTTGCATTTTCCCTGACGATCTATAAACACAAACATATAAGGTTGTGAGCGACCAAGTAGCATATTACATCCATTTTTCAGGCGAGACCTTAAATGAATAATTCCTTCCCAGGTCGCAACATACATGCCATTTGAAACGATCTCGACTTCATAGTCTGTGCCACGAATACCAATGGTGGCTAATGGTGTACGAAGTTCATAGGCTTTTTTATTACCTTTGCCTATCGCACCGGTAATGGTTCGTAATCCACCCTTTAGCAACTCAAGCAGGGCTGAATTTGATGTTGCTCCCCGAGTGAATTTATATTTTTTTATTTGTAGTACAGAATTTTCCTGGAGTGAAATTATTGCCTGATCAATCATTCTGAATTGTGCGCGAGCACTCCGACCGACATGAATCTCGTCTTTTTCAAAAATTGGAGAACGCCTTTTTAATCCGATATTTCCACTGCTTCGTTTTGCAATTACGCTTCCTCTTGTTAAAAGTGTTTTTCCTGCCTGTTTTTCTCTTGCAATGACAGGATGTGCCAATAAACACAGGGACATAAATAACAGTATGTTTTGTAAAAATTTTTTATTAATCCCATTCATAACGAATTCCCATCTTGATTTCATTTCTGTTGACATCATAAAGATTAAGATTGCTTTCATTTGCAATATGACTTGCAGAAAATACAAGAATTGCCTTATCTGAGGTCTGAAATTCATGCGTCAGCCGAATGGAATAACGATTATCTTTTCTCTTGTCAGGAAAAACAGGGTAAGCTGCCTGATGTTTGTAAATATTGTAATTCAGATTTAAAAAAGACGTATTCTTTGCGTTCCATTCGTGACTTGTCTTGAAGGCAAGCCCAAGTATGTTTCGGCTAAATTGTTTTCCTGCTTTATGCTCAGGAAATTCTTTGCCTAAATGGAAACCAAGTAAATATTGGTTTCTTCCGTTTGTTTTACCTAATGTAATCCCCAGTAGTCCCCTGTTACGATCTGTCAAAGGCTTTTTATTGTTATGATAATTTTCAAGACTAATAGATGTATTTAAAAGAGTTTGTTGATTTAGCTGCTTTTTTAGAATTGCATCAATACCCAAGGTATTGCTATATAAATTACCATCAAGAAAAACAGGTCTGCTCCTTGCATTTAACTGATATTGTCTGTTTTTGTGATTAATCGAAAAACCGGTGCGTAAATCCAGCTCAGTAAAATCAAAGTCAGTTTTTTTGAAATATTTTCTATGATTTATATTGGCTAAAAAAATGTACTTTTTTGTCGCTTGCCAGCTTCTCGCATTAACTGAAACTTCGCTTCTGCAAAACCACTTTGTTGTTTTACGACAGAATCATTTAAAGTCACCAAACCAAATCCGGGTAATTTGATTTCAGAATTTTCAGTACCAAAATTAATATTGCTATCATAGCCAATAGAGAAAGCTGTCAGCTTTTTTATGACTGCCTTTTTTGAGGATTCATCCTTTCTTTGCAATTCAGCAATATAGATACCTACATTATTTTTAACATTTGGCGGAGGTGATAAAGACAGAACATCCTGAAATTCCTTGATAGCAGCTTTTTTGTTATTAAGTTTTAAATAGGCACGAGCAAGATCCAGCCTTGGGCGAATAACATTTGGATTTGCCACAGTTACACGATCAAGTGCAAACACCGCTTCATTATAGTGACCTGTTTCAAGTGCAGACAAGCCGTATAAATAATCAAAACGGGGATCTCCTTCATTTTGAGAGCGCTGTTTTAAGGCTTGTTTATATGCTTTGCCATACTGTTTTTGTTGAATATGGTATTCAATCACAGGGTAGCTCCGGGCATACACTGTGATTGAAGACAAGAAACCAAAAAACAAAAAAAAGAGTTTGTGTTTTATAAGCATAATTCCCTTTTGGGTTGATATAAAAAATTAGCCAAGCTACTTATCTCCGATCAATTCTTAATAAACTACTTCTATTGAAACACTATCTGGAATTGAATCTACCTGACCATCGTTTACGATCAGTTTGGCAATATAAGTACCAAACTGATCAGGAACAAAGGAAGGAGATACCGTGTCAGAGCCAGTTAGAGGAACACTATTTCCACCAGGATCTGTCAAGGTCCAGGAATAGCTTATATTATCCCCATCAGGGTCATAAGAATTGGATCCATCTAAAGTTACAGTATCATAAAAAATAACTGTCTGGTCGACACCTGCATCGGCTATCGGTTTGGTATTCAAGGTACTGATTGTTACTGTATCTGCTACCGAGTCAGTCTTGCCGTCATTTACGATGAGCTGGGCTATGTAAGTTCCTGGCAGATCAATAAGAAAGCCGGGATTGACTACTGCGGGATTATCAAGAGCTGCCTGACTGCCTGTCGGGATACTGCTTAGTGACCACAGATAGGTCAAGGGATCGCCATCTATATCGTGGGAGGCTGAGCCATCCAGTGTGATTTTATCTCCTATGTGTCCCGTCTGATCAGCACCTGCATCAGCCACCGGTTTGGTATTGAGGGTAGTGATTGTTACTGTATCCGCTACCGAGTCAGTTTTGCCGTCATTTACAATGAGCTGTACGATATAGGTTCCCGGCAGATCAATAATAAAGCCGGGATTGACTACTGCGGGATTATCAAGAGCTGCCTGACTGCCTGTCGGGATACTGGTCAGTGACCACAGATAGGTCAAGGGATCGCCATCTATATCGTGGGAAGCTGAGCCATCCAGTGTGATCTTGTCTCCTATGTGTCCCGTCTGATCAGCACCTGCATCAGCCACCGGTTTGGTATTGAGGGTAGTGATTGTTACTGTATCCGCTACCGAGTCAGTCTTGCCGTCATTTACGATTAACTGTGCAATATAAGTTCCCGGCAGATCAATAATAAAGCCGGGATTGACTACTGCGGGATTATCAAGAGCTGCCTGACTGCCTGTCGGGATACTGCTTAGTGACCACAGATAGGTCAAGGGATCGCCATCTATATCGTGGGAGGCTGAGCCATCCAGTGTG
>JALVDQ010000431.1 GCA_027008885.1 Thiotrichaceae bacterium
GTTATACTCTTCGCTATCACAGCGGTGAGGTAGGTTCTCCTACAGAGGACTTTCACCTCATTAGTTCACGCCCATGCTGGGCGTACCAAGTTCATCCAAGGGACTTTTTTAGTCAGCGGTTGATTTGTAGTCCAGTGAATTCTATAAGTTTATCTATTATCAACCTTCATCGTTGTCTGTCCAAAAAGCCCCTGATGAGGTCGTTAGCTGTTTAAACGTCCAGCTTCTAGCAGTACATTTACTCGGACGTATAAGGATTTAGGTGAAATACATATGAACTTTTTAAAACTAATGTTATTTATTGGAATTTTTATTTTCTCAGTTAACGCATCAGCAAAACAAATACCAGTAGGCATTTGGAATCAAACATCTGTTTCAAGTAATGCGGGTGATTGTAGTACTTGTAAAGTAGATATAACGAAACCCACTCCTCATATTATTCAGCTAATAGGAAATAATGGCTGGGTTGGTTATGCTTATTACAATCAATCATCTGATAGCTATAAAGGAGCTTTTGAGTGGAAACATAAACAGGGAGGAACTTATAAAAATACAATTTTCTTGATTGACCTAACATATGAAGGACATACAATAACAATGCAGGCAAGGTCAAATAAATTAAATTTTAATGTCACATATAGAAAGTAATGACTGTTTAGTCTCGGTGTTTTAAATATTATTTAAAAATAGTAATATCTAGAATATCGATACTATATAATTTAGAAATAAAAAGACAGAGGGGAAAAAGCTAATAAGTTATGTAAAAGAATCGGTGTTTTTCAATATAGAGTGTTAGCTTCTCAAAAATCATAATTTTCCCCTTTGTCTATCCGTAAAATATATTGTACAATTGTCACTATGAATATAGTCGCAGATACAAATATATTTTTAGCCGTTGCACTTGATGAAACTGAAAAAACAAACATCATAGAAGTAACAAGCAATGCAAATATTATCTCTCCAGAGATTCTTCCCTATGAAATAGGTAATGCTCTTTCAGCGATGATAAAGCGAAAAAGACTATCAAAAGATGAAGCAATTAAAATATTAGAAATCGTACAAAATATTCCAGTTAGATTGCTATCAGTAGATATAGATGAGGCATTACAAATGGCGATAGAATTTAATATTTATGCTTATGATGCTTATTTTTTATCTTGTGCAAAATCAACTTCTTATCCTTTATTAACTTTAGATAAAAAAATGAAACAGGTTGCCAAAGAGCTACGGATACCTTTACTTCTCGGAGAATAATAGATGAAAATATATACTTATTCAGAGGCACGACAAAATTTATCTGAGCTGCTCAATTTAGCGCTAAGAGAAGAGGTTATTATTAAACGAAAGGATGGGAGTATTTTTTCTATCATTCCAAAAAAACTATTTAAGAAATCTCCTTTTGATATTGCAGGAATAAAAACGAAAGCAAGCTTAACCGATATTTTAGGTTCTATCCACGAATCAAGAGAAAATAGATATACTCTTAAAAATTAAAGAAATAAAAAGCTAAATCGGGTAAGGGCTAGTTTTCCTCTAACCCTCCCCACACCACCCTGCGTGCGGCTCCGCACAGGGCGGTTCATTAGCATTATTCAGGATAATGAAACGCTGACCACTGTTCCTTTACTGATACTAACCCTTGCAATGCCAGCCACTTATTATTAAGGGCTAACTGGACTGCTTTCGTTTTTGCTAGTCGGTAAACACTTTTTTCACTGGCGGCAATACTTCTCGCTAACTTTTCAGTT
>JALVDQ010000432.1 GCA_027008885.1 Thiotrichaceae bacterium
AAATCTATGTGACTATAATCATGACCATGGTTAAACAAAGAGAGTCATTATGCAAACAATAAAAGCATCAGAGTTTAAAGCTAAGTGCCTGGCACTTATGGATCAGGTAAATGATACTGGCGATGAAATCATTATTACCAAAAATGGCGTACCTGTTAGCAAGCTATCTCCCATTATTAGCAAGCCCAAAACTTTATTTGGCTCGAACAAACAAAACCTTAAAATCACAGGAGATATATTAGAACCCATTGAGGCAGAATGGGAAGCAATGCAATGATTTTGCTTGATACACATGTTTTCCTTTGGTTAATGGCTGGAGATAACAAGCTTGGACGACTAAGTAAAAAACAAATAGATAAAGCATATCATCAGGGGAGACTCAGCGTATCTGCCATATCATTCTGGGAAATTTCCATGTTACAAAACAAAGGCAGAATAGAGTTAAGCGACAATATTCAAAGCTGGAGAAAACAACTACTGCGTCAAGGTATAGTCGAAATACCAATTGATGGGAAAATTGGTATTAACAGTACAAATATAGAAAACTTTCATTCAGACCCGGCAGACAGGCTAATTGTTTCCACTGCAATATTAAATGATGCTGTTCTTATAACCGCAGATGGGAAAATTCTAGCTTGGCAAGGTGAGCTAAAACGAATTGATGCAAGCACTTAGTTAAGGAGAGCCTGATCAAGCTATGTAGCCATGTAGGGGTCGGTGCAGCCTTGCGAAACCGACCATGTTTAAAGCTCTGTGCCTGGTTGGTTGCGTAAACTCCACCAATCCTGCAAAACTACCCAATGGTTTTATAAAATTCCAAAATAACGTCCCAGGGTTAAAATCACTTCCTTTCTCCAGACAAAGCCAATAAAGCCCGCCAGTGCTAACCACGGACCAAAAGGTATGGGCTGGCTTTCCCTGTTTCGTTGTATCAGCATAATCAATATGCCAATTATTGCACCGAGTGATGACGCGGCAAACACAGTGAAAGGGAGTATTTGCCAGCCACCCCAGGCACCAATCGCTGCCAGTATCTTGAAATCACCATAGCCCATCCCTTCTTTTCCGGTAATGAGCTTAAATACATGAAAAAGAGTCCAGAGTACAAGATAACCGAAGATTGCGCCTAACACACTATCTTGCAAACTCACAAACAAGCCATGATAGTTAACAGCAATACCAAGCCACATCAGAGGCAGGGTTAGATTATCGGGCAGTAACATGGTTTTTGCATCAATCATGGAAAGCGTGATTAATGTCCAGGTAAATACCAGCGCGGCGAGTGTTTGCCAGCCAAATCCAAATTTCCAGGCAACAAAAATGGAAATTAATGCGGTGAGTATCTCCAGCACAGGATACTGTATTGATATTCTGGTTTTACATGAAGAGCATTTGCCTCCAAGAAAGAGGTAGCTGATGACCGGAATATTTTCCAGCGCGGTAATCATGTGCCCACAATTTGGACATTGAGACCTCGGCACAAGCAAGTTAAATTTTTCTTTGGGAATTTTATTATCCCCACCAAAAAGTTCCTCGCATTCTTCTCGCCAGCCCTGTTGCAGTATGATTGGAATGCGATAAATCGCTGCATTTAAAAAGCTGCCGATAAGTAGTGAGAAAAGCCCAACAACGATTAAGAAAAAAGTTGGGTTTTCTCTTAGTGCATTAATAATTTCCATTTAGTTCCCCTTTTAATTCCCCTTCGGGGTATCTCTGTTTTTGTAGCGTTCTGATCGAGATACCCCCTG
>JALVDQ010000433.1 GCA_027008885.1 Thiotrichaceae bacterium
CTGCTGTCAGAGGTACTTTCCTTATTTGTGGTTTCCTCTTTATTTTGAGTTTCCTTGTCAGATTCATCAGCTTTTACTTCTTCTTTGCTGTCTTCCTCTTTGCTGTCTTCTTCTGTTTGCTCAGAAGATGTGTCTTCCGGTGCAGGCTCTTCTGTATTTGAAGCAGCATCTTCTTTTACCGATTTTGCTGATTCAAGCTCTGCTTTTAACGCTGCAATTTCACTGTTCTTTGCACTCAACTCAGATTGCAAACCACTACAATCAGCGAATCTGCCAGTAGAACGCCCTTTAATCCAGAAAGTAAAGAACAACCATTCAAGTAACCAACCTGCTAATATTCCTAATACAAAAGCACCCATTTTTTACTCCTAAACTCAAAATTAATTTACATTATACTACTAAAGTTTCGGAGTTCGAGCCTGTCTATTCTATCCATCCTATCCGGGAAAAGTGGAAAATCCCGTCATGCTGGCGTAAGCCGCTATCCATTTCCAACATGGCATACGCCAGAATGACAACTGGCTTTTAAGCCAGCCTTTGTCGCTTATATTTCCTGTTGCCAAACAGGACTCCGAAACTTAAGATACTATTTACGGTAAATACTCTAACATTGAAAAAAATCAATACATATCTTGATAATAGCAGAAGAAGAGAGTAAGACATATACCCGAATCAGAGAATACACACGGCACAATACTTGAGACTTGAGTGAAAAAATTAATCAGGGACGGTGCGCAAATCATTTGATAAATCCATGCCCCTGATATTCAAGATGCTTTAACCATTTATACAGAAAACGGTTTAAGCGCCAGCGACAAAGCAATACATTGTCTATTTGTTCTTCCCACAAGCGAATATCCCGTCCGTTCAGGCGACAATGGCGACTGATTACATCGGCCTGGTGTGAATCGTGATACACTTGTACTTTCAGATCCGGGCGCAAATCACCATCATCAAAACAATAAGTTAGCATTAAAGTCGTAGTATGGGAGGCTCGTTCAAGAACACGCAGTTGCACCGGTACAACACCCTCAACCCTGGAAATGGATACATCAGGAAGACGTCGAATATCCCCGCAAAATAATCGCAATCTAATGTAATTGTGTTCATACATATCCATTAAATCAATAAATGAACGCGGTCGGGGACTAAAAATTTGTGTTTTTTTACTTTTTAGTAGCATCGCTGTATTTTAGCATCTAAAAGATCATCTTGAGATAAAAATAATTTTTCATTCAAGCATCAAGAGTATATTTTTGTGAGGCGTTATTTGTTAACTCAGCTGTTGCCGTTGCATCAATTGTTGCATGATAATAGTTGCTATTCTCCCATAAGATCTTAGAATATGTGCGGAAATTCACCTTGGGAACGGCACAATAATATTCCGCCGCCCCTTACCTGAACCTGTAATCTAAATGAACATGCGATATAAGTCATTGTTTTTTAAAACATTGCTTATTTCTCTTGTCGTAATCATCTCACAGATTCAGGCATACACATGATGATTCAAGGATTGCGCTTAAATGTTTAAAAATAGTCAGATCAAAATCCAGCCCGTAAAAACACAGCCCTACACCGATCAAAAACCAGGGACATCAGGACTACGAAAAAAAGTTAAAGTATTTCAACAGATGGATTACTTGCAAAATTTTATACAATCCATATTTAACTGTCTGCCGGAAATACAAGGCTCAACCCTTATTCTGGGCGGAGATGGACGCTATTATAATCGTGAAGCCATACAGATTATTATTCGCATGGCTGCCGCGAATGGCGTGGCAAAGATCATTCTGGGGCAAGGTGGCATATTCTCAACCCCTGCGGTTTCTCATCTGATACGCAAAAACGGGGCACTTGGAGGAATCATTCTTTCTGCCAGCCACAATCCGGCAGGTATGGACGGTGACTTCGGCATAAAATATAACAGCAGCAATGGTGGACCTGCGCCAGAAGAATTTACCAATGCAGTGTATGAGGAATCGCAGGATATATCTTATTATAAAATTGCCCCAATCAAAGGCATACCACTCGATATTCCGGGCACTTACACCTCTGAAAATACAGAAATTGAAGTGATTGATCCAGTCAATGACTACGTCGAACTCATGCAATCACTCTTTGATTTTGACAAAATCAGGGCATTAATCTCTGCGGATGATTTTAGTATGTGTTTTGATGCCATGCATGCTGTTACCGGTCCTTACGCGACCCGTATTTTTGAAGAAATACTCGGTGCAGCGCCAGGTTCGGTGATTCGTGCCGAGTGCTTGCCAAATTTTGGCGGTGGTCATCCCGACCCTAACCTGATTCATGCCAAACAACTGGTGGATATTATGTTTGATGCCGAAGAAACTGGCAGCGCACCCAATTTTGGTGCCGCATCTGATGGGGATGGTGACCGCAATATGATTATGGGTGATTATTTCTTTGTAACCCCCAGTGATTCACTTGCCATTATCGCTGCCAACGCTCACCTGATCCCCGCTTATAAAGACGGTCTAAAAGGCATTGCGCGCTCCATGCCGACCAGTCAGGCAGCTGATCGTGTTGCAGAAAAGCTGGGAATCCCCAGCTATGAAACACCGACCGGCTGGAAGTTCTTTGGCAACCTGCTTGACGACAAGCGTATTACCTTATGTGGCGAAGAAAGCTTTGGCACCGGTTCAGATCATGTGCGTGAAAAAGATGGTATATGGGCGGTACTCTGCTGGTTAAATATTATGGCGGAAAGAAAGCAGAGCGTCGAAGACATCGTGCGTCAACACTGGGCAGAATACGGGCGCAATTATTACACCCGCCATGATTATGAAAACATACCCACTGAAGCGGCGAATAAGCTTTTTGATAATTTGCAAGAACATCTGGGCACCTTGATTGGACGAATATTTAACAACCGCACAGTGATTATTGCGGATAACTTCAGTTACCATGATCCAGTCGATCACTCCCAAACGGATAATCAGGGAATCCGCATTATCTTCGACGACGGCTCACGTATTATCTTCCGCCTCTCTGGAACAGGCACAGAGGGCGCAACACTGCGAGTTTATATTGAACGCTATGCCAAAGACATCAAAGAGCATGATCTTGATACCCAGGAAGCACTTTACGACCTGATCGAAACAGCCGAATTAGTCGCAAATATCATAGGATACACCGGACGCCATGAACCCAGCGTGATTACCTGAATTAACTGAATAAATACCCATCCCCCCTGTTTTTTATATATTTTTCTGTTGTTGTTTCTCCACACCTGAAAATATATAAAAAAAGGGGGGGATGGGTGTTCTGTATTAGCCCGAGTGCTTATCTTTAATATATACTCTTCACCCGTTAAATTATTTGGAAATAATACTTATGTCTCAAGATCGCCCTGTACAACGTGCTCTTCTCAGTGTTTCTGATAAAACCAACCTACTCGAGTTTGCCAAACAGCTCCATGCCAGAGGCATAGAGTTACTTTCCACGGGAGGTACCGCAAAATTACTTGCAGACAATCATATACCGGTTACTGAAGTCTCTGATTATACCGGCTTTCCTGAAATGATGGATGGTCGGGTTAAAACACTCCACCCCAAAATTCATGGCGGAATCCTGGCGCGTCGTGGAACGGATGATGAAGTCATGCAGAAACATGATATTCCGGGCATTGATCTTGTTGTTGTCAATCTTTACCCCTTTGCAGAAACTATTGCGAAAGACGATTGTACTCTGGGAGATGCCATTGAAAATATTGATATTGGCGGACCAACCATGGTACGCGCTGCGGCAAAAAATTACGCGCATGTCAGCATCATCGTCAATCCCGCTGATTACGAGCTTGTTGAAGCAGAACTTGAAAAAAATAACGGAAGCATTTCAAAAGAAACACGTTTTAAACTGGCAAGCAAGGCATTTGAGCACACTGCCGCCTATGACGGCATGATTGCAAACTACCTTGGCTCAATTGTTGAAAATGGCAAGGCAGAAGGCTTTCCAAGCACCTTTAATACTCAGTTCAAACTGGCGCAAACAACACGCTATGGTGAAAATTCACACCAGAAAGGCGCTTTTTATATTTCCGGAAAAGACAGCGGCGCGAATATTGCCACCGCAAAACAACTGCAAGGCAAGGAACTATCCTATAACAATATCGCTGACACAGATGCCGCACTCGAATGTGTCAAACAGTTTGATAAAAATGAAGCCGCCTGCGTTATTGTAAAGCACGCCAACCCCTGTGGTGTAGCGATTGGGGATAATTTACTGAATGCCTATGAACGCGCCTTTAGCACTGATCCCGAATCTGCCTTTGGTGGTATTATTGCCTTTAATCAGGAGCTTGATACTGAAACAGCACAAACCATTGTCGATAAACAGTTTGTCGAAGTGATTATTGCACCCGCAATCAGCCAGGGCGCAATTAATGCGGTAAGCGCAAAGAAAAACGTGCGCTTGCTGGAATGTGGAGAATTTGGAGAGCCAGTTGCACGGCTTGATTTCAAACGGGTCAATGGCGGTTTATTAGTGCAGGATGCTGATCTCGAATTATACAAAGAGCTAAAAGTTGTCACCACACGAAAGCCAGACGATAAAGAAATGAGCGATCTGCTGTTTGCCTGGAAAATAGCAAAGTTTGTAAAATCAAATGCGATTGTCTACTGCAAGGATAAAATGACCATCGGTGTCGGCGCAGGACAAATGAGCCGTATAAACTCTGCGCGCATTGCAGGTATCAAGGCAGAACATGCCAACCTGACTGTAACAGGCTCGGTAATGGCATCCGATGCTTTTTTCCCCTTCCGCGATGGCATTGACGCTGCCGCAGAAGCCGGAATTGTTGCGGTAATCCAGCCAGGAGGTTCAATGCGTGATGAAGAAGTCATAAAAGCCGCCAACGAAGCCGGAATGGCAATGGTCTTTACAGGAATGAGACATTTCCGGCATTAACTGTTCAAGCATGCAGATTTCACAAGAACTCCGAAGACAAGTGTTACACAGAAGAACACAGAGATATTCGCAGAGAACCGCAGAGCTTGTAAGGAAGAAAAACAATTACACTTCTTTCGTTTGCTACTTTTTATAATAATAACTCCGTGGTTCTCAGCGAAAAACTCTGCGACTCAGTTACACTACAGTAATATTAGAATAAATAGGCAGGTAAAAATTTAACGCCGTTTTTTTCCAGATAGCTACTTTGGTTTATAACAAATTGTTGTTTTATCGCTAATGTATCTGCATATTTTTTTACAAATTCGATCATTGCGCGGGGGATTTTCTGGTTTTTCCCTGATTTGACTTCATAGAGTGAGTATTCAGCATTTTTAACACGGATAAAATCAATTTCACTTTTTGATTGGGTACGATAGAAATAAAGGCTGCTATTGACTTCCTTGTTTCTGCTGAGCGCATTAAAGACATAGGTTTCATAGAGCGCACCTGCGTCTCTCCTTAGATTCAAAGGGTTGAAGTTTTTCAGTAATAAATTATTGACCCCTGTATCTTTAAAAAAGATTTTACGGGTTTTGCTAATCTCCTTATTTTTATTGCTAAAGAAAGGTCTAAGCTCTTCAACAATAAAGGTTTCCTGTAGCAGGTTCAGGTATTTGTTGAGTGTCGCGGTTGCGATACCAATAAGCTGTTGGGCTGATGTCTGTTTAAACTGTGCGCCTGCATTAATTGCCAGATATTCTAATAGCTGATTGTAGGCACTGAGGTTTTCAATATTGGCAATATCCCGTATGTCTTTTTGAATATAGGAGCTGATTATGGAATCGAGTTTTATTATTTTTTCTTTGTGATCAGGTGTTAATACAACTTCTGGATAACCACCATAAATAAGGTATTCTTCCAGCAAGCCAGTAAACTGCTGATGAAAGGGGCTAATCATCGCTGCCTGTGCTTGCTGGTCAAGTTCTCCCTTTTTCTGCATCTGCCTTAATTTGCGTAGTCGTTCTTCACCACGAAATAACAAAAACTCATTAAAGCTCAGTGGTTCTACCTGATAGATACGTTTACGCCCTGCCAGTGAATCTGAAAATTTTGACTTGATTTGCAAAGAGGAACTGCCTGTGGCAATGATTTTTAGTTTTGCAAAATGGTCATGTAATAATTTGAGTAAATTGGATGGATCATCCAGCAGTTGTATTTCATCAAAAATAATCAGACTGGGCTGGTTTTCATCAATACCTTCAAGGCGCAATATTTGCTTGAGTATAGAAACGCTAATATTATTAAATTGATCCCGGTATTGCTTGTCTTCAAAATCAAAGTACCAGATACGATTTTCAGGATAGTGACTTTGTTCTGCCAATAGATGCGACAGGGTTGTTTTACCTGTTTGTCTTGTGCCCAGTAAAAAGATAACTTCATGGGAATCAAAATGGGCAAGAATTTTATCGCTTAGCTCTCGTTTAAACATTTTTCTCTGGAATTTATAAACTCAACTTGCAGTTTAAGTCTGGAAAAACAAATATTCAAATCTTATTTTGTTTATTTTAGATTAGCCCAAGCGTAATCCGAGAAAATCGTGACACGATGTTATGAACTATGTTGGATTACGCTACGCTAATCCAAGCTATGGCATTGGGTAAATCAACAGCTTTAGCCTGCTACAACAAAAGCATTAAAATAATTTGTCATGCTCCAGAACAGGAAAACTGTTTCTTAATTGCTGCTGTGCTTTCAGGTCGATTTCCAGCATCACGATTCCGTTATCTTTGATGTGAGATCCCTGAATTTTGCCTAAATAATCAACTACCATGGTGTGTCCATAAGTGTGGCGACCGTTTACATGATAACCACCCTGCGCAGGCGCAATCACATAACACTGGTTCTCGATTGCCCTGGCTCGCACTAAAGGTTCCCAGTGTACTTCACCCGTGGCATGTGTAAAGGCAGCAGGTATCAGAAATATTTGTGCGCCCTGCTTTACCATTTCACGATACAGCAGCGGAAAACGCAAATCATAACAAATGGATAGCCCAATGCGACCAAAGGGTGTATCAATCACAACGACCCTGTCTCCGGGAAGAAAAACATCGCTTTCACGGTAGGCTTCTTCGCCTTCAATATCAACATCAAAGAGATGGATTTTATCGTAGCGCCCTACCCTTTCACCGCGATGATTATAAACCAGCAAAGTGTTATAGACTTTGTCTGATGAAGCGCTTGATCGAATCGGTACTGAGCCAGCAGCAATCCAGACTTCATTCTCAATCGCGCACTGCCGGATTGTATCCTGAATTTGCCCCTTCCCCAGTATTTCTGCCCGCTCAAGGGTCTCGGCATCGTTCATTGCCATTAATGCAAAGCATTCGGGCAACACCACCATATCGGCACCCTGTCTGGCGGCGTCCCTGACAAGACGACAGGCAACCATTAAATTGGCTTTAATACGTGAACCGGATGCCATCTGAATGGCGGCTATTTTAGCAATCATCAATTAAAGTCTGTATTTTTCTGTCATCAGGATATTATTACCCACCCCCCCTGTTTTTTATATATTTTTTTCAAGCATATTGCTACTATTCTGCCTACGTTAAACAGACTCACTTAAAAAAACATGAATATACAGACAGCCATTCAAAAAGTCGTTGAACATCAAAACCTGAGTCAGGATGAAATGACCGGGGTAATGCAGCAAATTATGACCGGGCAGGCAAGTGATGCACAGATTGGTGGATTCCTTGTTGGCATGCGCATGAAGGGTGAAACGGTTGAAGAAATAAGCGCAGCAGCAAGTGTGATGCGATCCTTATCGACCAAAGTTGATCTGCACGGCGACAATCTGGTTGAAATTGTTGGCACAGGTGGTGACGGCATTAGCACTTTTAACATCTCAACAGCCAGTTGTTTTGTGGTAGCTGCCGCTGGTGGACGAGTTGCAAAACACGGCAATCGCTCGATTTCCAGCAGTTCCGGAGCAGCTGATCTTCTGGAAGCCGCTGGTGTGAATCTTAATATCACGGCGGATCAGGTCAAACAGTGTGTCGAAAAGGTCGGCGTCGGTTTTATGTTTGCGCCACTGCATCACAGCGCCATGAAATATGCCATTGGTCCACGCAAGGAAATGGGTATACGCACCCTGTTTAATCTGCTGGGTCCACTAACCAATCCTGCAGGAACGGCAAACCAGGTTCTGGGTGTGTTTAGCAAAGACTGGGTAAAACCAATTGCAGAAGTGCTCAAGATACTGGGCGGAAATCATGTGATGGTGGTTCACGCCGATGATGGCATGGATGAAATCAGTATTTCATCCGCAACCTCGGTTGCCGAACTCAAACAGGGTGTTATCAGTGAATATACAATCAAGCCTGAAGATTTTGGTTTTCTCAGCCATCCACTAAGTGAAATTCGCGTTAAAAATGCCGAAGAAAGCCTGGAAATGGTAAATTCTGTATTAAGTAACGAAGCAAGTCCCGCGCGTGACATCGTTGCACTGAATGCGGGTGCTGCGATCTACGTTGCCGGGCTAAGCAATACACATCAGGCAGGTATTGACAGAGCACTTGAAGTAATTGCCTCAGGTGAAGCCAAACAAAAACTGCTCGATCTTATCAATATCACAAACACATTCAAATCATAAAGCATGAGCAATACGCCCGATATTTTAAAAAAAATTGTTCAGCGCAAACAGCAGGAAATCACTGAGCGCAAACAGCGTAAAGCCGAGCCTGCCTTGCTCAAAGAGCTGGAGCAGATAATAAATGATGCGCCTACACGCGGTTTTGTTGATGCAATGCGCAAACGTATTAACGCAGGCGAGCCTGCCGTGATTGCCGAAATAAAAAAAGCGTCACCCAGCAAAGGCATCATCCGTGAGGATTTTAAACCGGCAGAAATTGCCAAAAGCTATCAGCAGGGCGGAGCAAGCTGTGTTTCGGTCTTAACAGACATTGATTTCTTCCAGGGCTCTGATGATTATCTCAAACAAGCCAGAGCTGCCTGCGATTTGCCGGTAATCCGCAAGGATTTTATTATTGACCCTTATCAGGTGTACGAAGCACGCACAATCGGCGCTGATTGCATCTTGCTGATTGTTGCCATACTTGCTGATGAACAGATGCAAACATTATACAAGCTGGCTCGTGAACTTGGCATGGATGTTCTGATCGAAGTCCATGATGAGGAAGAATTGCAACGCGCATTGCCTTTGGAAGCGGATCTGGTGGGGATTAATAACCGCAATTTACGCACCTTTGAAACCTCTTTGCAGACTACTCTGGATTTACTGGAGCAAATCCCGAATGAGCGTATTGTTGTTACTGAAAGCGGCATCCATTCAGTCGAGCACATTAAACTCATGCGAGAACATCAGGTGAATGCCTTTCTCGTTGGTGAAGCCTTTATGCGGGCTGATGATCCGGGGGCTGAACTCAAACAACTGTTCTTTGGCTAGTTTTATCAGGTCTGCTTTATCAAATCGCCAACCAGACCAATTATCATTTAAAAAGAAACCAATATGCTAACTTATCCGGAAATTGACCCTATACTGATTCACTTTAGCAAAACCACTGGCGTGCGTTGGTATGGCTTAATGTACGTCATCGGCTTTCTCGCTTTTTTATTTCTGGGGAAAATGCGCGCCCGCCGTCCGAATAGTCCCGTCACGCCTGATCAGGTGGATGACATGATGTTTTATGGTGCCATTGGTGTTATCGCTGGTGGCAGAATTGGCGAGATGCTTTTCTATCGTTTTCCGGAACTTATGCAGAATCCTTTAAGCTTGTTCAAGGTTTGGGAAGGCGGCATGAGCTTTCATGGCGGATTACTGGGTGTCACCCTTGCAATGCTCTATCTGGCAAAAAAATGGAAAATATCAGCGTTAAGACTGGGCGATTTTATTGCGCCACTGGTGCCTATCGGTCTGGGAGCCGGGCGTATGGGCAACTTTATTAATGGTGAACTCTGGGGGCGACCTACCGATGTCCCCTGGGGCATGGTGTTTAGACACGTTGACAATCAGCCACGTCACCCCTCGCAACTCTATGAAGTCCTTGGCGAAGGACTGTTGCTCTTCCTGCTGGTCTGGATATTCTCCAAAAAGCCTCGTCCAACAGGCGCTGTAACCGGCGTATTCCTGATTGGTTACGGCATTGCGCGTTCAACGGTTGAATTTTTTCGGGTACCCGATGACAGCAACTTCTTTGGAATCGAATGGCTAACCGAAGGTCAGCTCTTATCAATTCCCATGATAATCATAGGATTAGCACTGCTTTTTTGGGCATATTCTAAAAACAAAAAATCACTCAAACATCATGGAGATCATTAAGGTATGCAGCAATATCTCGATCTAATGCGTCATGTTTATGAAAATGGAACACTCAAGGAAGATCGTACAGGCACAGGGACAAAATCAGTATTTGGCTATCAAAGTCGCTTTGATCTTGCACAGGGCTTTCCTCTGGTGACCACAAAAAAATGTCATCTGCGCTCGATTATTCATGAACTGCTGTGGTTTTTACGCGGTGATACCAATATCCACTACCTCAAACAGAACGGCGTGAGTATCTGGGATGAATGGGCGGATGAAAATGGAGAGTTAGGACCGGTTTACGGTTCGCAATGGCGCTCCTGGCCCTGCCCCGATGGTAGACATATTGACCAGATTTCAATGATTATCGAGCAAATCAAAAACACACCTGATTCTCGTCGTATTATTGTAAGCGCCTGGAATGTCGCCGATATAGAAAACATGGCTTTGCCGCCCTGCCATGCCTTTTTTCAGTTTTATGTGGCTGATGGAAAACTCTCCTGCCAGTTATACCAGCGTAGTGCCGACATATTTCTGGGCGTACCCTTTAATATTGCCTCCTACGCTTTGCTAACCATGATGGTCGCACAGGTGAGCGGATTACAGCCAGGAGATTTTATACATACGCTCGGCGACGCACATCTGTATTCCAATCACATGGAACAAGCCGCCTTGCAACTGAGTCGCAAGCCCTACCCTTTGCCAACAATGAAACTAAACCCTGAAGTTAAATCCATTTTTGAGTTTAAATATGAAGACTTTGAACTGCTAAACTACCAATGCCATGAGCATATCAAGGCAAAAGTCGCCGTTTAAACTGATATAAAGCTGATCCCGCAAATAAAAATATATAAAAAAGGGGGGGATGGGTATTTCTGAGGACTGAGGACAGAAGACTGAAGACAGAGGCAGAGTATGTAATCGTAGGATTGCTGGCATATGCTATACCAACCCTGCGCAGCTCAACACAGACTACGCAAAAAATATATAAAAATGGGGGGGGATGGGTAATAGCAGACAGAAAACACATCTAAAATCTTTACTAGCAACAAGCGCAAAAGCGAAATTAATATTGGTCACTGACAGCGCGCAATGTGAAAGATTCTTAAGTAAAACTTATGATAAGCAGTATACAGAATGAAATGGAACATCTTTATCCAATAGTTAGAAAAGTTACATTTAAAGCAGCCTAAATCCACTTCTGTTACTATTTCATTAGCAAATCGCAAAAAACTTTGCTAGGATGCCCCCACTTGTCGGGGTGTCCTGCTTTGCAATTGCAAAAACAGGGCTGAGAGTACAACCCGTTGCACCTGATACGGTTCATACCGTCGTAGGGAACAAGCAAAAGCGGTCTTTGCTACTTTTCAAACTGATACCTCAAGCTAATTTGCCGGGTTTGCTAAGTTTGAAAAATTACGACATACCACTTCGGCAGGTTTTATTAACTGCTGGAGCACATTATGTCAAAGTCAAACTTATCGCCAAATTCATCCCCATCACATATTTCTGCAAGTATTTCACATCAAGTGACGCATGAGCCGTTGTCTGGTTCAAAGAAAATTTATATCCCTGATGCAAACAATCGTTTTAAGGTTGCGATGCGCCAAATTGAGCTTAGTCCAACGCTGTTAAGTGAGGCGAGTGAAGGTACTGATGCCCAGTATGAAGAAAATCAGCCCATCCGGGTCTATGATACCTCTGGGCCTTACACTGATCCCGAGATAGAGATTGACCTCAACAAGGGTTTGCCTGCCTTTCGCCAGGCATGGATTGAGGCGCGTAATGACACCATTCAGCTCGAAAACTTTAGCTCAGATTTCACCCGTCAGCGATTAACTGATGCACTGGATATTAAGCCATTTCAAAATAAACCAAAGCCCCGCGTGGCAGCAGAAAACAAAAATGTAACGCAAATGCACTATGCGCGCCAGGGCATTATCACACCTGAAATGGAGTATATTGCCATTCGTGAAAATCTTGGAATAGCATCTATCCCCCAAGAGCAGATAGCAAAACGCAATGCAGCCGGTTTGCCAGAAGAAATTACCGCTGAATTTGTGCGTCAGGAAGTTGCCGCAGGGCGTGCCATTATCCCTGCCAATATCAATCATCCAGAATGTGAGCCAATGATTATCGGACGTAATTTTTTGGTGAAAATCAATGCCAATATCGGCAATTCAGCACTGGGCTCAAGCATTGATGAAGAAGTTGAAAAAATGGTTTGGTCTACCCGCTGGGGTGGCGACACGGTAATGGATTTATCCACCGGTAAAAATATCCACGAAACTCGCGAATGGATTATTCGTAACTCACCTGTCCCGATTGGCACAGTACCCATCTACCAGGCTCTGGAAAAAGTGAATGGCATTGCTGAAGACCTGACCTGGGAATTATTTCGTGATACCTTAATTGAGCAGGCAGAACAAGGCGTGAGTTATTTCACCATCCATGCGGGGGTGTTGCTGGAATATATTCCGCTAACTGCTAACCGTGTCACGGGTATTGTCTCTCGTGGTGGCTCTATTATGGCAAAATGGTGTCTGGCTCATCATCAGGAGAATTTCCTTTATAGCCATTTTGAAGATATTTGTGAAATTATGAAAGCTTACGATGTGAGCTTTTCACTAGGTGATGGCTTGCGCCCCGGTTCGATAGCGGACGCCAATGATGCAGCACAATTTGGTGAATTAAGAACACTTGGCGAGCTAACTCAAATTGCCTGGAAACATGACGTGCAGGTAATGATCGAAGGTCCTGGGCATGTGCCAATGAACAAGATCAAGGCAAATATGGATGAGCAACTCAAGCATTGCCATGAAGCACCCTTCTATACGCTTGGCCCGCTGGTGACTGATATTGCACCGGGTTATGATCACATCACCTCGGCAATCGGTGCGGCACAGATTGGCTGGTATGGAACCGCGATGTTGTGCTATGTCACACCCAAAGAACATCTGGGCTTACCCGATAAAGACGATGTAAAAACGGGCATTATCACTTATAAAATATCAGCACATGCTGCTGACCTTGCCAAAGGACACCCCGCAGCACAAATCAGGGACGATGCCATGTCAAAGGCGCGTTTTGAATTCCGCTGGGAAGACCAGTTTAATCTGGGGCTTGACCCTGATACCGCTCGCGCTTATCACGATGCCACCCTGCCTAAAGAATCAGCAAAAGTAGCGCATTTTTGCTCCATGTGTGGACCAAAATTCTGCTCGATGAAAATCACCCGCGAAGTGCGTGAGCAATATGGCACGAGTAGCGACCATGCAAAAAAACAAACAGATATTGAGCAAGCAATGCAAGAAAAATCAATTGAATTTATTCAGCAGGGCGCTGAGATTTATAAACCTGAATACAATCAAAACAGCAAATGAATATCGCAATAGTCGGATCAGGACTTTTTGGACGCTTGCTTGCGTGGCGCCTAAATGAACTCAATCAGGGAATAAAAATCACCCTGATTGATGAAAAAGATCGCCACTTTTTTGGCACAGGGCTGGTTGCAGCCGCAATGGTTGCGCCCTATACCGAAGCGGTCAACACCGAAGCCAGCACTCAGGTGCTGGGCGCTCGTTCTTTTCAGCTTTGGCAAGAATGGCTGCCACAACTTGAAGCTCAAACCAATAAAACAATCTCATTTCTGCAAACGGGAACGCTGGTCATATCACATCCACAAGATGAAGCAGACTGGCACCGCTTTTCATTAAAAGCCAAAGCGGTGGTAAAACAGGATCAAATGCAGTTATTAGGCGCAAGCGAATTACACGCATTAGAACCTCAACTTCCCGACAATTTTAAACAAGCTTTATTTTTTGAGCATGAAGGTGTGGTCAATAACTTGGCGTTATACCCTGCCCTCAATGATTATTTTGAACAATCTGCCAATATCACTTTAATCGAAAATCAAAAAATTGCATTGCCTGAAACGATTGCTCAAAGCGCTTATTTAACTGAAATCGAACAAGGTTTTGATCATATTTTTGATTGCCGTGGCAACGGTGCGCGAGATGATTTAAAGGATTTTCGCAGTGTGCGTGGGGAAGTAGCCAGAGTGTACGCACCAGAAGTGGATTTTAAACGTGCCATTCGACTCATCCACCCGCGCTTTCCGCTGTATATTGCGCCCCGTGAAAATCATGAATACATTATTGGTGCAACCCAGATTGAAAGCGAAATAGATACACCCGTCACCGTACGCTCAGGGCTGGAGCTACTTTCAGCGCTATACAGCCTGCATCAAGGCTTTGGTGAGGCACAGATTCTGGATTTATTGGTGGGATTGCGCCCGACTTTTATCGACAATCAACCACGTATCAAAACACATCAAAAATTGAGTCGCCTGAATGGTTTGTATCGACATGGATATCTGTTTGCACCAGCATTGATTAACGACTTACCCAGCCAGTTTACCAAAGGAATGTTGTCACATGATTGAAATAAGCATTAACAATACAAAACATCAACTCGAAGAAGCCATCAGTATTGAAGCAACCCTTGAGCAACTTGGTTATCAAGACAAAACCATGCTGGGCGTGGCACTCAACCAAACCTTTGTACCAAAGGAACAGTGGGCTACGGTTTATCTAAATCAACATGATCAACTGGATATTCTTAACCCTGTTAGCGGAGGATAATCATGCCTTTATTAGTAATACCCATCCCCCCTGTTTTTACATGTTTTTATTCTTTTAAATACATTGGCGGTTATTTTAGCTGTTTTAGTTATTTTCTTGGTGAAAGCAGGAGAAGCAATCATGCAATCTAGTCAGGAAAGCCAAAGCTGGACAGTATACGGCACAAAGCTACAAAGTCGCTTTTTTATCGGTTCGGCACTTTACCCTTCGCCCGCAATTATGCAGCAGGCGATTATGGCATCGGGCGCAGATGTCATCACCCTTTCGCTGCGTCGACAATCACCTGAAAAACAGGGAGGCAAACAGTTTTGGGATTACATTAAAGATCTCGGAAAGCATTTATTGCCAAATACCGCCGGCTGCCACAGCGCACAGGAAGCCATCACACTGGCACAAATGTCTCGCGAGATTTTTCAGACAGACTGGATCAAGCTGGAAGTTATCGGCGATGATTATAATCTGCAACCCGATCCCTTTGGTTTACTAACCGCAACAGAAGCACTCATAAAAGATGGCTTTAAAGTATTCCCCTACTGCACCGATGATCTGGTGCTTTGTCAACGATTGCAAGCACTGGGTTGCGAAGTCATTATGCCCTGGGCTTCACCCATTGGCACTGGCAAGGGGCTGATGAACCCCTATGCCTTGCAAACCATTCGCGAACGTCTGCCAGAGGTCAACCTGCTGGTTGATGCAGGCATTGGTAAACCCTCAGATGCGTGTCAGGCAATGGAACTGGGATTTGATGGCGTACTCTTAAACACCGCCGTTGCTGAAGCCATAAACCCTGAACGCATGGCAGAGGCATTTTCAAATGCCATTAAAGCCGGCAGAACAGCCTATGAAAGCGGCATTATGCCTGAACGTGTCAGCAGCAAACCCAGCACCACACCCATTGGCACACCCTTTTGGCATCAAGCATGACAACGATACCCAATAATTCAAAGATTCTAGTCATTGGCGGAACCGACCCCAGTGGCGCAGGTTTGCAAACCGACTGGAAAATTATCCATGCTTTAAAATGTTCTGCTAAAAGCATTGTTACAGCAGTTACGGCGCAAAACCATTTAGGTGTTCAAAACATGGGTGTTTTAAGCACTGAACAGATTTCTGCACAATTTGAATCTATCAAACAGGATACGTTTTCTGCCATTAAAATCGGCATGTTAGGAAATGCCGAGATAATTGAAGTGCTCATCAACTATCTTCATTCATTTTCAGAAAATTACAAGCCAATAGTTATTCTTGACCCTGTTTTGATTGCAAGTTCTGGTGGAAAATTACTTGAACCAGCAGCTTATTCGATATTGCTAAATAGTCTATTGCCTTTTGTCGATCTACTGACCCCTAATATTCAGGAGCTTACACTACTCACACAAACGAGCATAGAAACCGAAGAACAGGCTAGTCTAGCCGTAAAATCACTAAATAAGTTTGGCGTTAAATCAGTATTAGTCAAAGGTGGTCACTGGCAAGATAAACAGCATAGCAATGATTTGTTTTTCAGTGAAAATACAGATGGTTCTTTAGATGGAAAGATACATGGGAAATTAGTCGGGAAACGCTGGAAAAATCGTCAAAATGTACGTGGCACAGGCTGTGCATTAGCAACAGCCATTGCTGTCTTTAGCGCACAGGGCTACTGCCTTACTGACGCCATTGTAATTGCTAAAAGCCTGGTTAGCCGGGGTATTCGTAAAGCCAAAAAACAGGGGGAAAGTTTGCAACTTAATATTGCTGTAAAAGAACCCCGTTTTAAATCCAGGGATTTGCCACGCCTGTTTATAAAAGCAGGCAAGGAAAATAACAACAAGGATGAAAATAATCAAAATAGACTTCCTTCATGTGGTACAAAAAAATTAGGGATTTACCCCGTTGTTGATTCATTTGAGTGGATTCAAAAACTGGTTCCACTTGGTATCAAAACTATTCAGCTACGCATAAAAGATAAGGCAGAAACGGAGGTTGAAGCCGAAATAAAAGCCACCATCGACTATTGCAAGGAACACCAAATTCGCTTATTTATCAATGATTACTGGCGACTGGCAATTAAACATCAAGCTTATGGCATCCATTTGGGACAGGAAGATATTGAAACTGCTGATTTAGATGCAATAGCGCAGTCCGGATGCCGTTTGGGGCTATCAACACACAGTTACACCGAAGTTGCCCGTGCTCATGCGATCAAACCCAGCTATCTTGCTCTTGGCCCTATTTTTGCTACAAGCAGTAAAATCATGCCGTGGATTCCTCAAGGGGTTGATGCTGTCAGTCATTGGGTCAAACTTTTAGGCGATGAATATCCTCTGGTTGCCATTGGTGGCATTGATCATCAACGAGCAGAAGCACTAAAGAAAACAGGTGTTGGCTCAGTGGCCATGATTTCGTCTATCACTCAGGCAAAGGATTATAAAAAGGCAACACTGGATTTAATTAAACTATGGGAATAATAAAGATAAAAATTTTGGCATGGTTCAAAAAAAGGTAATAAGCTCACATTGAGAGCGGTCATTTGGTATCCTTAATGAAATACCACTAACAATAAAAAAGCCAAATGACCGCACTTACAATAAATAGCACTTTAGTCCCCTCGTTGTCAAAAGAAACTTCATTTTTTTGTCTGGGAGCTTGTCCGAGAACTAGCTTCCAAAAAATGCGACCACAATATATAGTATTTTCTTAATGCAAAAACCACTATATATTGATTGAAATTTTTAAAAACTTAGTTCTCAGACAGCCTCCTAGGAGCCTGTCCGAGAACTAGCTTCTAAAAAATGCGACCACAATATATAGTGTTTTTTTAATTCAAAAACCACTATATATTGATTTAATTTTTTAAAAACTTAGTTCTCAGACAGCCTCCTAGGGTGGTACAAAAAATGACATTAGCTTCTCGCTCAGTAGCAATTATTACGGGATTTTCTCAACACATTTCGCATTCCCAATAAGGAAAATAGCAATATCAGAAATGAAATGCTTCCACCCTTTGCACTCTTTGAGTTTCCGGTATTCGCATTTTCAATTCCTGGAGTATGGCTTTTTGGAGACATTTTTATTCCCTTTTGGTGATTCGATACATTGATAGTTTTACCGAATTGTCCTGAACCAAAACTATATGAAAAGCTTCCATTATCAGGATACAGGTCAACTGTATTTCCAGCAAATGCAGCATTATTACCCAGGAAGACCACTTTTATTGTGCTGAGCAGGGGTAAAAAATTTCTTGGGAAGCTTAATTCAGCCGTATCACCATTGAATCTGAGGTTCGCTACTCCAGTTTCTACCCAGTCCCAACTTTGATTCGTTCCGTTGTACTTGTAAATATGTCTGCCTTCCAGCATATAATCAGCACCAATGCTGCCGGTGATATGAAAGCCGGTCTGTGTATCATTATCGGTATCAAAAAAGGTTTGCCATCCCCACTGTAAAGTACTTCCCGTAGTACCATCGGGGCTAACATTACCCTGGTTTTTATATAAAAGATAAATAGTATCACTGCTGTGAGCCAATCCTGCGCTTAACCAGTCAATGACGTTATTTGCAGCAGAACCGATATCATCAGGATCGCCAGCAAACAGGGTCAAGCCAGACCAGTCAGAACTATTGCCGTTGACTGTTATGGCATTGCTTATGACATGATTTGAAATCGTAGTGACAGGAGGTCTTGCAGTAATATTAAGGTTAACAGTCGCAATATTACTCAAGTCTGTTCCATCACTAACCCGAAACCTGAAGCTGTCTGAACCGGTATAATTTTGATCTGGCTGATATTCAAGCGTTAGCGATGAAGCAGAATAAATCAATCTACCATGAGCTGGCTGAGTTACTATATCAAGCGTTAAGGGATCATTATCTGCATCACTTGCAATCAGGCTAATCGTTGCGCGGGTATTTTCAATCAGGGATAGATTCTGGTTTGTTGATACAGGGGCATGATTCGTTGGTGTTATTCCGCCACCAAATGAATATTCAAAATAACGAATTGAGGCTGAAGAATTAAAAGCGCCATCGGGATAGGCATCTTCTGTGGAGCCCCCAAATGCTGCATTACTTCCATTGAATATAATGCGCATGGAATCGGGATTACCCAACATGCTTCTTGAAAAACCAAGTTCAGCAATATTGCTTATATAGCTGGAATTACCATTTGCAACCTCAACCCAGTTCCAGTCAGACCCTGTTCCGTTATATTTTAATAAAATAGATCCACTCAAGAGGTATTCTGCTCCCAAAGCATCACTTGCCTTAAATCCTGTGGACGGATTTTTGTCGGTATCAATGTAGGCATGCCAGCCCCAGGATATATAACTACCCGTGTTTTGCGCACTACTAAACGCTCCATAATTTTCATACATGAAATAAACATTCTGGCTAGTGTGCGCAATCCCCGCCCTACTCCAGTCGGCGATATTGTTTACACCAGAGGGTATATCATCGGGATCAGTCGCAAACAGTTGCAAACCATTCCAGTCTGAGTTATCACCATCCACAAGTATTGAGTTTACAGGATTGGAAACAACATTACCTGACGGGGGTGGAGTGCTATCACCGTCAGTAGGCACATACATTTTTTTGACGCCATAGATAGTCAAATCACTGCCATCATAGACCAGATTATCATCATCGTTTGATGCTTCTTGCCAGGACTGTGGGTTGTATGCATCTCTGGCTCTGACTCTAAAAAAGTAATTTCCTTTTGGGTGAGTCCAGTGAAGAGTATATTTGTTCTGACTAATACCCGTTTTTGTTTCTACGATTGTCCCTGCCTTGAAGTCTTTTGTCGTAGATACCTCAAGATCATATTGTATCGTCTGCCCAGTTAAACTTTCTGATTCTGACCACTGGAATAAAATATCGTGGTTAGGCTTAAATATCGGGGCGTCCATCCAGAATGGCATCGGATCATTGGCACGTTCCATAAATTTTGAATAGTTAAACTCAACATTGCTGCTTAGACTATCAAATATTCTGTTAAATTCAGCCACACGTTCAGGATCGGTGTTGCCACTCACATAAAGATAATCCCAGTCTGGTTGTTGCCTGATGATTGGAAAAACCAGATCTCTGTAACTATCAGCCTTAGCCTGAATCTTGTTTGCGCTTAAATATTTGTTTTTAAGTTCAAATACCGCATCTTTTAACAATTGCAGATTACCTGGCTGCCTTAAAAAGCGCTTGTGCAATAACACTTCCCACCAGTTAGCATGTGAAAACCACCATCTTGGCAGTTTTTGAAGCAGCTCTGGCTTGGCATCGTGAAATTGACCAAACGACAGATCATAATCCCAGGGAACCAGATAGAAGTGTTCATTATTTTTAGGGTTATAAAGGTAGTAATTATGGAATGTTGTATCCACATTGTTGACAAGAATATTAAACGCAAACCATGACAGATAATTGTCACGATTAAAATATTTGCCCATGATCTGGGTATTAAAATCCTTATCCGGATTATTCAGGTCATTCAGCATGTTTATCAAATCAAAATGAGTCAAGCCCCTTTTGATTTCAATAAGCTTTTCAAACGCATCAAGATCCACCGGAGCACCCGCCGCATCCAGAAGCAGCGCCGGATTATCGTTATAAAATTCAAACAAACTAACCTTATACACGCGTGAGTCTTTATCCCAGCCACGTCGCTTCAGGTACTCCTTTCCAAAGTTTTCTACATGGGTAAACAAACCATACGCCTGATTTGTTCCCTGATCATTGATAGAAAGATTAACAAACTGTGTACGCATACTTGGCAAATGCGGTATTTCCGCGAGCAGGTCATAGCTCAGTTTGTTTCTGACCCGGGTAAAATCAAAAGCCGATTTAATTAGCTGAAACTTGCGTTCTCCTCGCCATAAATTATTTTTGCTATCCAGCTTTATTCTGAATGACTTTTGAGGTGCCTGACGACTTGTTGATCCGCGCTGCCTTAAAGTCGCGTTAGAAACCAGACCATCATCCGGAAAGTCATCAGCGACTATGTGTACTTTAACCTCGGGCTTGAAATCATCCGTAGAGTCTGTGTCATTAAGCACATCATTCAGTGTGCACCCTGAATAATCACCCGCTACACACGAACCTGTCCCTATGACTGTATCGACACTCAGATTTAAAATATTTAATCCACCCTGATTGTATGTGCCTGCCGGTTCCTGAATGTCTGGAGAAACATTGGCTGAAATGACATCAGCAAAAACCGGGGTTGCGAAAGTTGTTGCAAAAATTGCTGCGAAGCTTGTGAAAACCATCAAACCCAAAAAGCTACAAATTGCTGATACTGAAAGTCTTATATTTATATTACAATTTATCATTTTAAATAACTCTATCCCTGATATTTGATATTTGACAAATGTCATACTAATACAATTTCCAAACGAGTTTATTTGCCTAAAGACAAACGGTGTCATACAGACATCAAACGGTACTGATAAAAAAACTCATTCTGTTAAAATCCCCGGACAGGCTTCAAAATAAATAAACATGCATATTTCGCCACTAAATCCCGAATAATCCCGAATAATCCAAATATATAAGCCAAACAAAATAATGAAGAACCTGCTCAAATTACTTTCCATTCTTCTTTTCTTCGTCACCTATAGCTGCACCAAGGCAGAAAAACAATCTGTGCATCACTGGATTAGAACCAACCCCGGAGGTGGTGGTGCCATAG
>JALVDQ010000434.1 GCA_027008885.1 Thiotrichaceae bacterium
TGTTAACCGGAGATTATATTACCGATGCCAAATCAGGCTTTGATCAGCGCACCAACGGACCTTCCGTAACCATTACACTGGATGGCAAGGGTGCCAGACTGTTTGCCAAAGAAACTGGCGAGAATGTCCAAAAGCTCATGGGTGTGGTTTTTATTGAACACAAAACCACCGTGACCAAGCTGAAAGACGGTAGCTACAAAAAAACGCCCAATGTTACCAAAGAAGTCATTAATGTTGCGCGCATACAGGAAAAGCTGGGCGCACGCTTTCAGATTACCGGTCTGGATTCACCCCAGGAAGCACACAATCTTGCCTTGCTGCTTCGCGCAGGCGCCCTGGCTGCACCCGTTTATATCGTGGAAGAGCGCACCATCGGTCCCAGCCTTGGTGCTGACAATATCGACGCAGGCTTTAAATCTGTTGTCATTGGTTTTGTCCTGGTACTGATCTTTATGCTGATCTACTACCGCCTGTTTGGTCTGGTTGCCAACTTTGCATTAACGCTTAATCTGATTTTAATTGTTGCTGTTTTATCCATGTTTCAGGCAACCCTGACTTTGCCCGGTATTGCCGGTATCGTCCTCACTGTGGGTATGGCGGTAGATGCCAATGTATTGATTTATGAGCGCATCAAAGAAGAGCTGCGCAATGGCTTGACACCACAGGCCGCGATTAATTCAGGCTATGAAAAAGCCTTCTCGACCATTGCTGATGCCAATATCACCACACTGATTGCCGCTATCGTACTCTATGGTATGGGAACCGGACCAATCAAGGGCTTTGCGGTAACACTCGCAATCGGTATTGCATCATCCATGTTTACCGCCATTATGGGAACACGCGCAGTTATCAACCTGATTTACGGTGGTAAAAAACACCTGAAAAAGCTATCCATTTATCCAATCTGGGCGAAGGGGGAATAATCATGCCTATAAAAAAACCCACAGGAAAAATGATCGATTTTGTTGGCGTGCGTAATATCGCCGTCATTTTTTCAGCACTATTGATTATCGCCTCTATTGGCGCAATTATTTTTAAAGGTCTGAATTTTGGTATCGACTTTACCGGAGGTACGGTAATTGAAGTCGGCTACCCTGAAGCAACCGATGTCGATAAAATCCGTGCGGCACTCGCCAAAGGAAACTTTGAAGCCACTGTACAGCACTTTGGCACAGCCAAAGACGTTTTAATTCGCCTTACGCCGCAAGAAGGCGAAGACAAGGCAAAGGTTGGTGACAAGGTATTTGCCATTCTGAAGCAGGCGAATCCAAAAGTTGAGCTACGCCGTGTTGAATTTGTCGGTCCACAAATTGGTGATGAACTGCGTGATCAGGGTGGCACAGCGATGTTGCTCGCATTAGCAGGCATTCTGATTTACGTTACACTGCGCTTTGAATTTCGCTTTTCGGTGGGTGCCATTATTGCATTAATCCATGATGTCATTATCACCGTTGGTTTCTTTGCAATAACGGGGATTGAGTTTGACCTGACCATACTGGCAGCCATCCTCGCAATTATCGGTTACTCCCTCAACGATACCATCGTAGTGTTTGACCGCGTGCGCGAAAACTACCTTAAACTGCGCAAGGCAAGCTCGGAGGAATCGGTTAACTTTTCCATAAACCAAACCCTCTCGCGTACCATCGTCACCTCTTTGACAACCCTGCTGGTATTAATCGCCCTGTTTGTTTTTGGCGGCGAAGTCATTCACGGCTTCTCACTCGCCATGATCATCGGCGTAGTCAT
>JALVDQ010000435.1 GCA_027008885.1 Thiotrichaceae bacterium
CGTACTCTCCCGCCTTGATTCTGGTATCCTGCCTGTTGATTTTTGCCAGAATGGTGAAATAAAAAGCGGAATCAATGATATTTTTGCTTTTCAGGGATTTGGCAATCGAGCGGATATGACTGCCTCTTTTTATTTCAAAGCTGGCAATATCCCGGGAAAGTTCAGTTTGCTTGAAGTGATTAAACTGCGTATAAAAATAGAAGCCTGCGACGCCTGCCGCAAGCAAAACGAGTGGCACAAACAGTTTGAAAAAAAATTTCATGCGATTTGTTTATCACTACACTTTTTTGAAGATTAATGTACCGTTGGTTCCACCAAAGCCAAATGAGTTACTCATGGCAACGTCAATTTTAGCATCTCTTGCCGTGTTAGCAACATAATCAAGATCACATTCAGGGTCCTGATTATCCAGATTGATGGTAGGCGGCAAAATTTGATCCCGAATAGCCAAAATACTAAACACTGCCTCAATTCCACCTGCCGCACCCAGCAAGTGACCAGTCATTGATTTGGTTGAACTTACCGCAACCTGGTAAGCATGGTCACCCAAAGCGCGTTTTACGGCATTGGTTTCTGCTGTATCACCTGCCGGAGTCGAGGTGCCATGTGCATTCACATAATCAACATCTTGCGGGTTAATGCCCGCATCTTTCATCGCGTGCAGCATACAACGCGCGGCACCTTCACCGTCTGTTGATGGTGCGGTCATATGATAGGCATCGCTACTCATGCCAAAACCAGCCAGTTCACAGTATATATCGGCTCCGCGTGCTTTGGCATATTCATATTCTTCCAGCACAATCACTCCGGCACCATCACCCAGAACAAAACCATCACGATCCTTATCCCAGGGACGACTCGCTGCCTGGGGATCATCATTGCGCGTGGATAATGCGCGCATTGCGCCAAAACCACCGATACCCAGTACCCCTGTGCACATTTCAGCACCTCCAGCCAGCATGATATCAGCGTCGCCGTAGGCAATTAATCTTGCGGCATCACCAATACTGTGGGTTGAGGTTGCACAGGCAGAAACAGGTGACATATTGTGCCCTTTTAATCCGTGCATTATGGAAAGATTGCCAGACACCATATTGATAATGCTGCTGGGCACAAAGAAAGGAGATATTTTACGCACTCCACCTTTCATATACGCCGAGTAATTTTTTTCAATCGTAGTCAGCCCGCCAATTCCAGAGCCAACGATAACACCAGCGCGCTCTGCATTTTCATCCGTAATTTCCAGTCCGGAATCATTGAGCGCGTCTGTACCGGCACCGATTCCATAGTGGATAAAGGGATCCATTTTGCGCAAGTCTTTTTTGCTGATATAGTCCTCGGCGTTAAAATCTGACACATTGCCCGCGATTTTAACCGGGAAGTCACTGATATCGAGGAGTTCAGGTGGAATGGTATCAATACCACTGACACCTTCTATAATATTTTTCCAGGCTTTCTCAAGTGTTGATCCGACCGGAGAAACGATTCCCAAACCTGTTACAACTATTCGACGTTTTGACACAATACAGCCCTATCCCTGATATTTAACAATATTCAAAAAATTTACATTAGCTCAACATTTGGCATTTACAGCATTGTTGAGTATATACAAAAAAACCGCAGAGCATTGACCCGGAGTTAAACCCGGAGCCAATATTTTCTACGGTTTTAAGCTTCTAGACTTAACTAGCCTTGATTGTTTTTAACATAATCAATAGCCAACTGAACTGTTGTAATTTTTTCAG
>JALVDQ010000436.1 GCA_027008885.1 Thiotrichaceae bacterium
CCTTTTATTTTCTCTAAATTATTAAAGCGATTTTTTATAAATGTATGATTTTAAACAAATTAATCATAACTTAAATATATCCCTTTTGATGTATAAAAAACAGCGCTGCAAGTTATTGATATTAGGTTGTTTTTCAAAAGTGGTGGAGTCTGGATCATTACCCGCGAGATAGGGTATTAAGACTTATAACTTTTTTCAACATTTTAAATTTACCTTGTCTGGATCATTACCCGCGAGATAGGGTATTAAGACCTATGTTTACTGCTGCTACAGAAACGAATCTCGGTCTGGATCATTACCCGCGAGATAGGGTATTAAGACAATGAGAAACCGGAATTATTAAATTAAAATCTGTCTGGATCATTACCCGCGAGATAGGGTATTAAGACTCTGGCTGATGCTCGATGGCGTGAACCATAACGTCTGGATCATTACCCGCGAGATAGGGTATTAAGACATACCAGTCCCGTTTTTTATTCGCCACTCATTTGTCTGGATCATTACCCGCGAGATAGGGTATTAAGACAACCAAGCTTTAGTTTTTAACGATGAACTTGACCGTCTGGATCATTACCCGCGAGATAGGGTATTAAATGCGAAACGCAGGGTGGCACTTTGTTGAGCACCGCTCCCGTGTTTCGTTCCTCAACTCAGGCTGACTACATAAAAATATATAAAAAACAGGGGGATGGGTAGTTGCACAACTGTAGGTTGGGTTAGATACGCATAAAACCAGAATTTAAAATCACTACCATGCTCGCGCGTATCGTAACCCAACATAATGCCACGACTTTGCCGGATTTAGCTGGCATAAGCGTTTCCACGCAGGAGTGGTGGGCATGAGTTGAAAAATATCCTGATTAAATCCAATTATTTTATAAGCTTGCTAAAACCGCCGATATTTTCTGCGCTTAAATTTAATCGACCTAATCAGGCTCTTCCTAATTGAAATGTTTTGGGACATTCATTTTTTTATGCAATAAACGAACAATTAGAATGCCATTTTTCTCTTTTTTATAAAATATTGAATGTGAACGATGCTGAAAACACAAATATTCTGGGCGTATATAATCAACTTTTGTGCCCAAATTAGGATTGTTTGCCAGTATTTCAAAGCAATTTTCTAATGAATTATGATAGTCAATCATTATATTGACTCCAAAATTTATAACTGAATAATCAAGAATGGAATCCAGGTCTTCACTTGTTTTATTTGATAGTCTATACATTTATATTGTGTCTTTTTTTGGCATCTTCTAAAATGTTTGCCATAGAACGTTGGCTGATACCACTTTTTTCGCCTTCTATAAGAGCAGATCTTAATATTGCTATTTTATTTTTATGAGCCTGGTCAAGACGTATCAGCTCCCTGATATATTCACTATCATTACCATACTCTCCAGAGTTTATTTGTGATTTTATCCAGGAAGCTTGCTGCTGTGTAATAGTAATGGTTTTTCTTTGCATAGACATAGGTAGCTCCTGAAGGACGGCGTAAAAACAATTGTATGATTATATCATACTGCAAGATATGAATCTTGATTCTCACAAATTTTAGACCTTAACTTCACTTCTATTTGGCAGATGTTTTCAAAAACTATTGTTTTATTGCTGCATGTTATTCTGGTTTTTTACGGGTGTCTTTTTAGCCCTAATTTTAATTTTGCGAGTTATTTTTGCTGTGAGAGCGTAAAAGCAAGTTTGATCTCTGAACTCTGTGTGTGCTCTGTGTGCCCTGTGGTTTGTAAAGCTACGCAAAAATATATAAAAACAGGGGGGATGGGTAGTAGAAGACAAAGGGCTTAATCTCTTTATCTCGTTATTCTTATTTCCGTGTAGTTTGAGTGGTTATTTAATGATTTGTAAAATCTGTACCAAGTTGTTGATTTTTATGGAATAATTTTGCTGTTTTCTGCAAAAAAGTCTTGCGGTTTTCTGTGTTGCTGATCAAATAATTCAATTACCTTCTATTTTTTTCTCTTATTTTTAACTTCGAATCTTCAGGAACAGGTTTGCTCTTCAACTTGATAAAAAATCTGGCTTAAATCAGTTTTCCCTCGCTATTTTTTTTGTCCCCGGTCGGGGTTGCGGGTACTTAAAACCCAAAAAAAAGAAAATTAAAGCTTGTTTTAGTAAATCATGTTTTGCTAGTATGCGCCGCGTTTTGGGTTTCCGGTAATAAATACCATGAATATTTTTTTAGAAAAGAGAATTATTGTTGTTTTTGTAGCTTTATTGTTTTCGATATCTGCTCATGCAGCACCTCTTTCCAGTAGTACAAATAAAACTTCTGCAAAGCCGCAAATGGAGCAGCTTGTGGAGATTTACAAGCTTTTGAAGGCAAAGCTTGAAAAAAATAAAAAGCCTAAAGTATTAAAAGCCTCTTTTATGCCTTTCCCGGCTGATCAGAATAAATTTTATTCCAAACGTTTGCGTGTCACTGCAACGGCTTATACCTCTCATGTTGGACAGACTGATAGTACGCCAGATATAGCTGCCTGGGGTGATCGTCTTCGTCCTGGCATGAAAGTGATTGCTGTTTCTCGTGACCTGCTAAAGAAATATGGGCTTAAGCATAAGCAAAAAGTGCATATCAAGGGTCTGGAAGGCGAGTATGTTGTGCTTGACAAGATGAACAAGCGCTGGCGCAAAAAGATTGATATCTATATGGGCAAGAACAAGCGCAAAGCCTTTCGCTGGGGACGGCGGAAAGTGGAAATTTTCTGGAATTAAGCCAGCAGTCTGTCCTCGCAGCCTGGATCAGCAGTGTTAGCCTGACAAGCAGCTCCTGATTCAGCAAGCTGTTTGGGAGTCTGTTCAGAAAATCTGAAACCCGGAATTATTTTTTTCCGGGTTTTTCTTTGGAAGCCTTGTTATCTTCTGGTTTTTCATTTTCCTGCATGGTTTCTTCAGTTGCTTCATCGTTAGCCTGTGAAGAAGCATCAGCAGCAGAGCCTTCAGCAGATGGGCTTTTTTCTTCCGGGTTATCGTCGGCAGTGTTTTCATCAACAAGCCTGGGTTTGTCCTCTTCTTTGGTCGCAGTTGTGGATTGCAGGGGCATTCCGAACTGCATGACTTTTGTGTTTGTTGCTGGTCGTTTTGCCATCCAGACAAAAGCGGTTGTTGCTATTGCAGTAAAAACAAGCATTCCCAATGTATTTGCGGATAGTTTCATTTTAATAATCCCTTAGTTGAAACAGGGGTATAGTACCTTGTTCTGCATCAGCACTTCAACAAGTTTGATTTAACGGGAAATAGCAGCTAAAAGATGAAACTGTTCAGGAGGTTCGGGAAATAGAAAACAGGGCTAATTCTTGCAGGGCTGTTTTGAATTTGCTTTCAGGCAGAAAGCCGAGGCAGTCAATTGCACGCTGTGTTTCTTTTTTGGCAACTTCGTTGGTGTAGTTTAAGGAATCGGTTTTTTCAATGATGAGCAGGATGTCGTCAATATAGTCCAGTCCGCCTTTTTCAATTGCGCTGCGTATTAAAGCGACATCATTGCTGTTGCCTTTTTCTTCACTGACTGTGAGGGCGCGTATCAGGGGCAATGTCGGCTTTCCTTCAGCCAGGTCGTCGCCAACATTCTTGCCGAGTTTGCTACTGTCTGCGTTGTAATCAAGAATATCGTCAACCAGTTGGAAAGCCGTTCCCAGATGTATGCCGTATTGTGCTGCCTGCATTTCCTGCTCTTTTGGCAATTCAGAAAGCACCGCACCCAGTTGGCAGGCTGCTTCAAACAATTTGGCTGTTTTGGAGTAGATCACTTCCAGGTAGCGTGCTTCATTGGTGTCGGCGTCATTAATATTTAAGAGCTGTAAGACCTCGCCTTCGGCAATGATATTGGTTGTCTGCGCGAGAATCTGCATGACGCGCATCTGGTTGACATCGACCATCATCTCAAATGAACGCGAATAGAGAAAATCTCCTACCAGTACCGCTGCCTGATTTCCCCAGACGTTATTTGCGGTATCTTTTCCGCGACGCATATCCGATTCGTCCACGACGTCATCATGCAATAGTGTGGCGGTATGTATAAATTCGACAATCGCGGCAATGTCTATGTGTTTGCAGCCCTGGTAGCCACAGGCGCGTGCCATCATCAGCGCAAGCATGGGTCTGAGTCGCTTGCCGCCGCTATTGATAATGTAATGGCTGAGCTGATTTACAAGTACAACATCCGATTGCAGCCGTTTTTGTATGAGGCTGTTGACGGCTTGCATATCAGAATTTACGAGTGCCTGTATTTCTGTGTAATTCACGAATATTGGTTGCTATGATTGAAGATTAAAGAGATGGGATGCTAGGTAGATCAAGCATCTGTGTCAAGATCAAAGCTCAATTTGCAGCTAACTTATGCAAATTATATTGTTATTGCTGATTTCACAAAATATAAGGATTGACTCGGGCATGGAGTGCTTGTAGAATTTCGCGGCTTATTCAAACAGATTTAAAGCAGGGTGCAAGGAATCAGAAGGTTCCGGCTCATCCCGCCAGATTATAGAGGTTATTAAAAATGGCACATAAAAAAGCAGCGGGTAGTACACGTAACGGACGCGATTCAGTTTCCAAACGTCTGGGTGTCAAGCGTTTTGGCGGGCAGGAAGTGCTTGCCGGCAGTATTCTTGTAAGACAGCGTGGCACAAAATTTCATCCTGGCACAAATGTAGGTTGTGGCAAGGATTACACTCTTTTTGCCAAAGCTGACGGTAAGGTGGTTTTTGAAGTTAAAGGACCAAAGAATCGTAAATACGTTAGTATTCAGGCAGCGTAATCGCGCGCAGGAAACTGGACTTTATAAAAAAAGCTCCGCCGGAGAGGTTTCTGGTCGGGGCTTTTTTATTGCCAGTTAGTTCATATAACAAAGCCAAGCCATGAAATTTGTAGATGAAGTTGTGATTACAGTCAAAGCCGGAGACGGAGGCAATGGTTGTGTCAGTTTCAGGCGTGAAAAATACATTGAATTTGGTGGACCAGACGGTGGTGACGGCGGTGATGGCGGTTGCGTTTACTTGCAGGCAAATAAGGGTCTGAATACCCTGGCTGATTTTCGCCATGTACGTTTTTATGAAGCGGGTCGTGGTGGAAATGGCTTTAGCCGCAATATGACAGGTGCCAGAGGTGAAGACAAAATCATTCAGGTGCCTATTGGTACCATGGTTTATGTCGATGAGACGGACGAGCTGATCGGTGATTTGACCAAGGATGGTGAAAAACTGATGGTGGCTCAGGGTGGTTTTCATGGTCTGGGTAATTTGCGCTATAAAAGCTCTGTTAACCGTGCGCCGCGCCAGTCAAAACCAGGTTCGGAAGGTGAGTGCAGGACACTTCGGCTGGAGATGAAGGTGCTCGCAGATGTCGGTCTGCTGGGTTTGCCGAATGCGGGCAAATCAACCCTGATCACGGCTGTTTCATCCGCGCACCCAAAAATTGCCAATTATCCCTTTACCACACTTTATCCCAATTTGGGCGTAGTTAAAGTTGACAATTATAAAAGTTTTGTGATTGCAGACATCCCCGGAGTCATTGAAGGCGCGGCTGAAGGCGCAGGTTTGGGGATTCAGTTCCTGAAGCACCTTGCGCGTACCAGCCTGTTACTGCATCTTGTTGATATAGCGCCAATGAATGAGGAAGAAGATCCAGTCAATTCGGTGCGTATTATTGAAAAAGAACTGCAAAAATTTGGAGATGATCTGGAAGACAGGGAACGCTGGCTGGTGCTGAACAAGATTGACCTGTTGCCAGCAGATAAACAACAGCAACACTGTGATAATATTGTGAAACGCCTGGGCTGGAAGGGCAGGGTCTTTTATATTTCAGCCGCGACAGGCTTAAACACCAGGGATTTGACTTACCAGATCATGCAATATCTGGATGCGCAAAATGACCAGAGAGAACAGGAGCAGTTTCAGGCTGGTGTTTAGAGATGGTGCAATAAGTGCACTCTCAAGGTTTTGTTAAATTAATTTTGTTTGGGTACATAAAATACCCATCCCCCCTGTTTTTTATATATTTTTATAGGAATAAATTTAGGCAGTTAAGCCAATGAGGGATAAATACACCAAACAAGCCAAACGCTGGATTATCAAAATCGGCAGTGCGCTACTCACCAAAGACGGCAGGGGGCTTGACTATGCCGCAATAGAAGACTGGGCTCGGCAAATAGCGCAGCTTCGCCAGCAAGGGATTGAAGTCATTCTGGTTTCCTCGGGCTCTGTTGCCGAAGGTATGAGTCGCATGGGCTGGAAACGTCGCCCGACCAATCTTGCAGAATTACAGGCAGCAGCAGCAATTGGACAGACTGGTTTAATTGAAGCCTATGAAGCCCAGTTTAAAAAGCATCAGATTCAGGCAGCGCAAATACTCCTGACCCATGACGATGTCAGCAATCGCAAGCGCTACCTGAATGCGCGCAATACCCTGCGCGCCCTGTTAAAACTCCGGGCATTACCCATTATCAATGAAAATGACACGGTGGCGCTGGAAGAGATGCGCCTCGGTGATAACGATACCCTGGCTGCTTTGGTCGCCAATCTGGTTGAAGCGAATCTGCTGGTGATTCTGACCGATCAGGAGGGTCTGTTTGACAAAGACCCGCGACATCATAAAGATGCCATTTTGATCAGCGAGGAATCCGCCGCAAATACCGAGTTACTGAAGTATGTAGGAGATATTGCAACCACGCTTGGAAGTGGTGGCATGGCAACCAAGCTGACTGCGGCTCAGCGGGCAGCGCGTTCCGGTTGTGCGACTGTGATTGCCTCGGGTCGCGAAGATGGCATTCTGCAAAGACTTTCACAGGGGGAAGAAATTGGCACCTTGCTGATACCGGACAGCTCCCAGATTGCGGCACGCAAACAGTGGATTATCGGTCAGGTGCAAGCGAGTGGCTCGCTCCATCTGGATCACGGTGCCAGTGAGGCTATCCTTACCAAAGGAACCAGCCTGTTGCCAGTGGGTGTTGTTGGTGCAGAGGGTCAGTTTAACCGTGGTGACGTGGTTGATTGCAAAAATCCTGAGGGTGTTTTGATTGCGCGCGGACTGGTAAATTATTCAGATGCCGAAGTGTCCAAAATTTATAAAACACCAAGTTCCCAAATTGCTGGTATATTAGGTTATACAGGTGAGGTAGAGCTTATTCACAGGGATAATCTGGTTATTGTGTGATTCTGCCTTGCAGAAATGATTCAAGTTAAAACACTCGTAATC
>JALVDQ010000437.1 GCA_027008885.1 Thiotrichaceae bacterium
GCAGGGTGAACAGTTATTGGAACTAACAGGGTTACAACAACCTAGTGCCGTTGCTGTTTCAGATACGGGTGACATTTATGTACTCGATGGCGTGACAAACCAAATCGTAGTTTTTAGTGACTCGGGCAAACTGCTTCGGCGCATTCACATCCCCACCAAACTACCAATGGATTTATTGATTGCTGATAATAAAATCATGCTGGCTGATACGGGCAATCATCGCTTGCTCGTGCTTTCTCTGGCTGGGCAGTTATTGCAGACAATTACGCTTCCTGCTGTTGCCAATACTAAAAATATGCAAAAAAAGGGGGGGATGGGTATCAGTTCTGTAGCAAGCAGTAAAGCCGAACCGACGGGTATTAGTTATCAAAAAGATACGCTTTACTGGAGTGACCGACGCAATCAGCGTGTTTGCAAGACTACGCTCACCAAGCTTGAGCTGGGTAATAATGACGATAAGCAAACAAATTGCTGGGGAAACTATGGCAAAGCGGATAATCAGTTTCGCTATCCTTTTATGATTGCATCCGATAAAGATAACTACCTTTATGTGGTTGATGTACTGAATGCACGAATCCAAATCTTTAATTATCGGGGCAAATTTTTCGGCACAATCTCAGGCTTTGGTTTATCGAGTGGTACGCTGTTTCGCCCCAATGGAATTACTATAGACGAGTCGGGCAATCTATTTGTATCAGATAGCTATAAAGGTACGATTTCAAGTTTTAAGGGACGCAAATTTACGGGGAAATTGCTGAATAGCCATGCTGAGACTTTAAAACTGGGGCAGATTATTGGACTCCATTATAAAGACAATAAGCTCTATATTGCCGAGGCTGGCAGTTCTGCAAACAAAGCAAAAAACGGGCGCGTTTTAGTCTTTCAGCTTAAACAAACTACAGCTAAACCAGATGCTTTGACTTCCTCTAATAAAGACCTTGCCAAGACTAGTCGACAAGATTGTGTAATGTGTCATATTGAATGGGGTAATAATAAGAACGCCATTACAAATCCAAAATTACCGCCTGTTGCCGAGCAAAAAATGTGTCTTAGCTGTCATCATGGAGCAGTGATTGATTCACGTTTATCTATAATGCAAGGAGGACAGCACCCTGATTATCACCACCCTATTCCAAATAAAGACAAAACCAGTCAGCGCAAAACATCTATTAATAAAAACTTGCCGATACTCGATGGAGATACACCCTATTGCGGCAGCTGCCATACGCCTCATGCCACACATGAAAATGAAACAGGCATTCATCCTGCCCATCAAAATAGCTGGATGCGTGAGGATAATAGCCAGGGGAAACTTTGTGAAAGTTGCCATCAAGACCATAAATGGGAAATAAACAAGGCAGGTATTAATCATCCTGTTGGAATCCATCTACAAAAGCCTCCACATAAAGGAGATACAGGCTATACCAGTAATATCAAATTACATAAAGGCTTGCCAAAAACACTGCTGAATTTGGGAGGAAAAACAGCTAATGAGCAGGCAATGAGTTGTGAAAGCTGTCATTTAGTGCATGGCTCAAAAGGCAAGAGTTTACTGTTAGAAAAAAAGAATGAGCTATGCTCTGATTGTCATGCAAAACAGACCAGTGTCAGCAAAAAATCAGCTCATAAAAAGGGGATTCATCCCGTTAATGTTAAGCCTAAAAACAAGATGACGCTAAAGCATAAGAAAGTAGAAAAAGTTGAGTGTCAAAGCTGTCACGATGTGCATGGCGGTATGCTC
>JALVDQ010000438.1 GCA_027008885.1 Thiotrichaceae bacterium
AAGGGATAAAAATAAATGTAAATTACCCTGTAGTTAAGTGATACCCATCCCCCTGTTTTTCACATATTTTTGCGTAACCTGTACCCGTATTCCGCGGGGCTTCATACGGGCTGCGTTGCTGTTCTCAGTCATGTACAAAATATAGTGACCCTTTATCAATATAAATTATCAAATTGTTGAGTTTTCTGTCACTATAAGTACCCAAACAAAATTAATTTAACGAAATATCGTTAGATTAATTTTGAGTGGGTACTTTAAGTCTTTCATTGCATTTAAACCTAAGATATGGAACATAGTGATCAATTATTCCGGTTTTTTCATAAAAATCACCTGGGGCGAGATTTTGTTGTGGGTGATTTGCATGGTATGTTTTCTGTCCTTGAGGTGCTGCTTGAGAAACTGGATTTTGATCCTGTGAAAGATCGGGTTTTTTCTGTTGGGGATTTGATAGACCGTGGACCGGAGTCTTATCGGGTTCTGGAGTTTTTGCACAAGCCCTGGTTTCATTCGGTCAGGGGAAACCATGAGATGATGCTGATAAATGCCAAATCAAGCAAGGCGGTTTATCGAAGCTGGACAGAACATAATGGTGGTTCCTGGTGGGAAGATATTGAAGCAGCACAACGGAACAAAATTTATGAGTGTTTAAAACAGTTGCCGATTGTGTTTGAGGTGAGTTGCGACACTGGAAATATTGGCATTGTGCATGCGGATGTGCCGGTTGGTCTTTCCTGGCTGGATATTATTCATGCAATTCAGCATGATGAAGAGGTTCAGTATTATGTGATGTGGTCACGAGATCGCTACAAGTATATACAGGTGACAAAGGAAACGCTTGCAGTTGATGGTATTGATTTGCTTGTGGTGGGGCATACTCCTGTTGCCAAACCTTTGCATATAGAAAATTTATTTTATATTGATACCGGGGCTACCTTCATTCAGGATGAAGATCTGGGGTATTTGACCTTGTTACAAATACATCCCAGGATTGAGGTGCATCAGTATCCTGAGTCGCTCGACTAGGAGCCTGTCCGAGAACTAGCTTCCAAAAAATACAACCACAATATATAGTGTTTTCCCAATGCGAAAACCACTATATATTGATTGAAATTTTTAAAAACTTAGTTCTCAGACAGCCTCCTGGATTGGTGCTGAGGAACAAGTTCAACATGACACTGATTGTTGGGCTTCGCAAGCTCAGCACCAAGTTGTGATTGGTGGTGGTGACTGCCTTGTCTTGAACGCTTTGGATTGCTCTGTATCCATCAATACAATATTGCTGGAGCACCAGTTCTCAGACAGGCTTCCAGCGAGCCAAGTTAGTGCTTCAAAAATACATTCCAAAAGGAGAAGGCAAGGAATGCCCCCTCGGAATACCCGCCATAGCAGATAAACTCCTGCAACTGGCGGTTGAGTAACTGGCTGTTCTACCTTGATGGTGTTATCAACTAGAAACTCAAGTTTTGGAGTTCAAATTTATCGTTACGCAGAGGAACACAGAGATTTTCGCAGAGAACCGCAGAGATTGTAAAGAAGGAAAACAATTTACATCTCCTTCGTTTGCACACTCTCTTCGTTTGCACACTCTCTTCGTTTGCACACTCTTGTTTGATACTTTATTATAATGTTAACTCCGTGGTTCTCTGCGAAAAACTCTGCGGCTCTCTGTGTTACTTAAACTGAATAACTGGAATCAGTGATTCTTATGCTGTTTTTGAACTCCGAAACTTGAGCTAGAAAG
>JALVDQ010000439.1 GCA_027008885.1 Thiotrichaceae bacterium
AGTCAAACAAGAGACTTTTTAAGGTCACCAAGGATAACATGAACTATAAATCAACATCTTACAGGTTATTTTTAGCTAAAATGAACTCCGAAACTTGAGTTATTATTTGTACCATTTAAGGTACAATCCCACAATGAGCAACTTACCTACTCTTTCTGTATATTTTTTCTTAACAAGTAATGCTAAAGAGCCAGTAAGAGACTGGTTAAAGGAAATGACTAGAGAGCACAGAAAAGAAATAGGTGAAGATATTAAGTTAGTACAATATCGTTGGCCTCTTGGAATGCCTTTGGTTAAGTACCCGCTCAAAATTAATCTAACAATTTAGCCCCTGTTTTCTGATCTTCTTCGTTATTGCTTTGGTCACATAGCCCACTATGCTCCCGTCGCAATGCCTTGAATATCAAAAAACAGGAAACGAAATTTTGTTAAATTAATTTTGCTTGGGTACTTAGAAAGATGGAAGCAGACTTGTGGGAGGTAAGAAGTAAACTAAGTAATGGCACTATCGCAAGAACCTTTTTTACAGTTGCTAATAATCAAATGATTTTATTGCATGGAATCATAAAAAAATCTGAAAAAACACCAAAAAAAGACTTGGATTTAGCTCGGAGTCGAAAAACTCAATGGCTTAATGAGGTATTAAAATGAATAAACATACAGGTAGTAATTTTGATGATTTTCTTGAAGAAGAGAATATTCTGGAAGAGGTTTCTGCTAAAGCACACAAGCGTCTTTTAGCCCTTCAGTTGTCGGATATTATGCAAGAACAAAATATTACCAAAACAAGCCTTGCCAGCAAACTTAAAACAAGTCGTTCACAGCTTGACAGAATCCTTGATCCTGAAAATTCATCAATAACAATTGAGGTTTTAGAACGTGTAGCACATGCTGTAGGTAAAAAATTACATATTGAATTTGCATAAGGACGGGCAGTGAAAGCTACTGGTTTTATAAAAACTGCAATGATTGTTATGGCACTCCTACCAATGCTCAGGCAGTTTCTTTTCAATACTGATTCTCTTTTTATCAACGCTGATATATCCGCCTTTTTTCAGATCGGTAAAGATGCGACTCACCATTTCTCTGGATGAGCCAATCATTTCAGCCAGATCCTGGTGCGTAAAGCGTTCTGTCACCAGTTTTCCATCTGCCTGTGGCTCTGCCTCATCGTAAAGAATTTTAACCAGTCTACCGTAAATATCTCGTGAGGTGAGATTGCAGATGGTTTCATCCATTTGCCGGATACGTGTTGTCAGGGCTTTAAACAATGGTGGACAGACTTCAGGATGATTGTCCAGAAAGATTTTAAAATTATGGTGACTCAAGCGAAACAGTATGCAGTCTTCTACCGCAACCACCGAAGCTGAACGTGGTGCGTCATCAAGTAAACTCAGCTCGCCAAAAAAATCGCCAGCAGCCATAAAGGTAAAGATGGTTTGATCGCCATCTTCGTTATTGGCAAAAACTTTTAGCCTTCCACTAAAAATAATAAACAGGCTGCGTGTGTTTTCGCCCTGGGTAATAATCAGCGAATTTTTTTTGAAAGTAACTTCCTTCATTAAATGGCATAGCTCAAGCAAAGCCTTATCTGACAAACCAGAAAACAACTCAATTTTTTTTAGTGTATTTAGATTATTAGACAGCGTTTGATCAATCATGCCGGGCAGCCTTTTTTGCTGTGAGCTGCGGAGAAATCAGGATTCTCGAACAAGCTCCTAAACCCTCAT
>JALVDQ010000440.1 GCA_027008885.1 Thiotrichaceae bacterium
CTGTTCCCGCCTTTTGCTGCCGCAAGTGACGCATTGCCTTGACGGTACTGGCATCATCCAGCCCTGCAAGATCAAAGATTTTCTGACCGCTTTGAATATCGGGAATGGTTTCTATATCAAAGACCAAGACGTTCATTTGCTGCTATTCCTCTTGTTTATTCGACTCGTGTGGATTCAGGATTATATTATGCGAGATTTACGCGAGATTTGCGTGGCTTATGCAGGAAATACGCCGGTTGAAATATAGCGATCTCCGCGATCACAGATAATCGTCACAATGGTTGCGTTTTCTACTTGTTCCGAGAGCTTCAGGCTGGCTGCCACCGCACCCCCGGATGAAACACCACAAAAGATTCCTTCTTCGCTTGCCAGACGTCGCATGGTGTCTTCGGATTCTTTTTGCGTAATGTCGATCTCGCTATCCACAACTGACGCATCATACACCTCTGGCAGGTATTCTGCCGACCAGCGCCGAATCCCGGGAATATCTTCATCATTGCTTTTGGGTTGCACCCCGATAATCTGAATTGCGGGGTTTTGTTGATGCAGATAGCGCCCTGTTCCGGTTATTGTGCCGGTAGTTCCCATGGCACTCACAAAGTGTGTGATGCTGCCCTGTGTATCGCGCCAGATTTCAGGGCCTGTGGTTTCATAATGTGCCAGCGGATTATCAGGATTGGCAAACTGGTTCAGCAACAGACCTTTGCCCTGCTGATGCAAGGCTTCTGCCTGATCGCGCGCGCCTTCCATTCCACCTTCTTCTTTGGAGACAAGTATCAGTTCAGCACCATAGGCTTGCATTGATGCGCGGCGTTCCTCACTCATACTGGCCGGCATTAATAACAGCATTTTATAGCCACGCATGGCGGCTACCATTGCCAGTGCGATTCCGGTATTGCCACTGGTTGCTTCAATCAGTGTATCGCCGGGTTTAATTTCGCCGCGTGCCTCGGCATGTTTGATCATACTGAGCGCAGCGCGATCCTTAACCGATCCTGCGGGATTATTGCCCTCCATTTTTAGCAAAATGGTATTGCTGGTTTCACCCGCAAGCCGTTGTAATTTAACCAAAGGCGTATTGCCGATCAGTGCTTCAATGCCGGGATAATTCAAATCTGTCTCCACTCAAAAATATGTAAAAAAAGGGGGGGATGGGTATCTATTATCTGCATACCTTTTTTCTCAGGATTCAAGTACAACATGGGCAATGGCATATTCGCCTTCGTCACTCAACGAGATAAAACGGTTTTTGACTCCCATTTGTTCTGCTATCTCCAGTGTTTTACCATAGAACCGCAGAATCGGCTGCCCCTGCTCATTATTTGTTACCGAGATATCGTGAAAGGATACACCTTTTGCAATCCCCGTGCCGAGTGCTTTTGCTGCGGCTTCCTTGGCGGCAAAGCGTTTGGTGGTAAAGGAGGCAGGCGAATGATGGGATGCAAACACTTGCAGTTCATCCGGGTGCAGAATGCGCTCTGCGAAGGTCTCTGGAAATTTTCGCAAAATGCGTCTGACCCGTGATACTCTCACAATATCTGTACCGATGCCGATGACTGCCATAATTATCTTTCTTCCCTCTCCAGTCTATGCCTGCGACGATCTGGATTTATGCATAATCTCAAGCATTTGTCGCGTGGCGTTTTCAATGCCAACAAAAATGGCGCGTGAAACAATCGAATGCCCAATATTCAATTCGCGTATTTCAGCTATGCTGGCAATCGCCGTGGTGTTTTCATAATCAAGTCCGTGCCCGGCATTCACCTGTATTCCCTGAGTGTGCGCATAGGCTGTGGCTTGCTGAATGATTTCAAGCTGGCGTTGTTGCTCATCACCCTGCGCATTGGCATACGAGCCTGTGTGCAGCTCAATAATTTGTGCGCCAATATCAGGTACACGCTTAATATGTTCAATATTGGGCTCGATAAAAAGTGATACGCGGATATTTTTCTCGCTCAGGCGAGCCGTGGCTTTTTGAATACGCTGAAACTGACCGATAACATCCAGACCGCCCTCGGTAGTTAGTTCTTCACGCTTCTCGGGGACGATGCAGGCATCATCCGGCAAGACATCACAGGCGATATTGACCATCTCGTCAGTCACCGCCAGTTCCAGGTTCATGCGCCCCCTGATTTGTTTGCGTATGGCGTAAACATCCGCATCCTGAATATGACGGCGATCTTCACGCAAATGAATCGTAATAGCCTGGGCGCCCGCTTTTTCTACCAGAAAAGCAGCCTCCAGCAAATCCGGGTAAGAGGTGCCACGCGCCTGTCTCAGGGTGGCAATATGGTCAATATTGACCCCCAGCTCCAGTGTGTTATTTTTTTGCATTCTTTGCGTTTTTTGCATAGTCGAAATAGTCTCAAAAATTTAACAGTCTGCGGCTATTAATTTTTCGCGGTGCGATCTGTTTAAATATGCCGTCCAAAACAATACGAAGTTGTTTCCAGTCTGATTCTGTCATACTTTGAATATCTTGCAAGGCAAAAAGTAAATCAGCATCAATCACGGGCTGCTGTGTGGCACTGCCCTGATCTGCAATTAATCCTTTGTCTTCTGTAAAAATATAGCGCATACCAGGCGTTATATCCTGTTTTTCAAGTGAATACCCCAGATTTGCCAGCAGGTACATTTCAAAACGCATGAGTATCTGGCGGTTTACAAGCGCATCACCCAGCTTGTGCAAGGTGTATTTATACGCAGAAAACAACTCTGTTTGTGGGTGATGCTGATGACTAAACAGCAGTATCAATTCATTCAGATATATTCCCAGCATCATTTCCGAGGGCGGAATTGTATGGCGCCCGCGTTCATCTGCTTCTGTGAGTGTTTGAACATTGCCCTTGCCTGTCCACTGCAAATGCAGATAGCGGAACGCCTGAAGACTTCCCCTGAGGATTTTTCCGCGCTTTTTGGCTGGACGCGCAACACAGCAGATGCGCCCGTAGTCCAGCGTAAATATATCAACCAGCACACTGCTATCACGAAAGGGTCGTTGATTCAGAATATAGCCAAAAGATTGTTGTGGCATAAATGGTGATTGCTTCCAGGCGAGAAAAAGGCAATCTTAGCAGTTACAAATTACACTGGGTAGTTACAAAATATGTAAAAAAAGGGGGGGATGGGTGTTTCTGAGGGCAGAGGGCAGAGGACAGTAGTGCAGGGATAATAAACAACACAAGCCCGCCCTTGTGTTGCGAACCTTGCGTTCTGCCACAATAGGCGGGTTGTGTTGTTCGGGAGACTCGTTATTTTTTCTGTGATTCTTCAGTCTTTTTGGTTTTGGATACCTGTTTTGATTTTTCACCAATCAAATGTTTGACTGAGTCTTTTAGTTTTCCATAGAGTTTCTCAACCACATTGCCACCAGTTACTTCTTTTTTCAGAGCCTCGAGCTGTTTTGATAAATCTTCGTAAAGCGCTGAGTCTTCGTCGGTATAGCCTAATGCAGCTGCCAGTTGTAGCTGTTTTCCGGCGGCGTTCAAGAGAATTAATACCTTGTCTTTATCCTTTTCCTTATCCAGAGTTGATGCCGCTTGCACCATGGCTTCAAATCTCAGCAAAGAAAGGGGGATAACAGATACTTTTTCTACAAAGGTAGACAAGGCAGTATTCAGCGTTACCAGTGCTTCATCCTTTTTGCCGTCAATCAGTAACTTGGTTGCCAGCTTGATCGCATCAGGATAGGTGGTCATTGGCAACAAGGTTGTGCTGGTTACCATGTCATCCTGCAATGGTTCTAAAATTGCTCTGGCAGCCTGCACTTTGGAATCCTTGAGGAATTTGACAGCCAGCTCGACCTGTGCCTTGACTGATTCAGGTGAAATAAGCAATTCGCTGACATTCACTGAACTTGCAATAGGAATCAGTCCCAGTTTGGGATTGGCTGCGAGTGCCACGTCAAATTTTCCGGTGGCTTCCTGAAGTGCCTTGATAGCTTCTTTTTCCTTGCCCTTGTTGATCAGTTTTGTGGCTTCCACGACTTTGGCAAAGCCTTCGCTAACACCCTTGTTTACTTCTTCAAGCAACTTTTTCTGGCTATCCTGCTTTTTTTCTATGGCTTTTTTGTTTGCCTTGTCCTGTTCCTTGCTGATAACCGGCTTGCCTGATTTTTCTACACTAACCTTCGCTGTGGTTTTGGCTTTTGTGCTGCTGTCAGCCAAAACAACGGGGCTTACAAACAAGCTCGTCAAGACTGTAGTTAATAATACGCTCTGTGCTAATTTTTTCATTTCCATACTCCTAATTAATTTATTCAAATATACGATTGGTTGTTTGTTTTTCCAGAATCTGTATCCATGAGGCATAAATCGAAAATGCCTCACAGATCAAGATCCAGTGGACTTATTTGTTGTCGTCCACTTCTTCAAATTCAGCATCAACAACATCATCATCTGATCCTGTTTCTGCCTGTGTCTGTGTTCCGGCAGACGTATTTGAGGCTGTCGCCTGCATAAAGGCAGAAGATGCTTCCTGCAATGCCTGCGATTTGCCTTCAATGGCTGATTTATCACTGCCCTTGATTTCTTCCTTAAGCGCATCAATTGCAGATTGAAGCTTTTGCTTTTCATTTTCGGGGGCGCTGTCACCTGCATCCTTTAATGATTTCTCAGCCAGATGTATTAACTGGTCTGCCTGATTACGCGCATCAATCAGTTCGCGCTGCTTGCGATCTTCTTCGGCATGTGCTTCGGCATCTTTTACCATTTTTTCGATTTCAGCTTCACTTAAACCACTTGATGCCTTAATCTCGATTGCCTGCTCCTTGCCGGTTGCCTTGTCTTTTGCCGATACCTTGAGAATACCATTGGCATCTATGTCAAAAGTTACCTCAATCTGTGGTGTACCGCGTGGTGCTGGCGCTATGTCAGTAAGATTGAATTGTCCTAATGACTTGTTATCTTTGGCAAGTTCACGCTCACCCTGCAACACATGAACGGTAACAGCAGACTGGTTATCTTCTGCGGTCGAAAAGATTTCAGATGCCTTTGCCGGTATGGTGGTATTCTTCTCAATCAGCTTTGTCATAACACCACCCATGGTTTCAATTCCCAGTGATAATGGTGTCACATCCAGTAACAACACATCTGTGACATCGCCGGATAGTACCGCCGCCTGAATTGCCGCTCCCAGTGCTACCGCTTCATCGGGGTTAACATCTTTGCGCGCTTCTTTTTTGAAGAACTCTTTTACCGCTTCCTGTACCTTGGGCATACGGGTTTGACCACCAACCAGTATCACATCATCAATATCAGATACTGACAGGGAAGAATCCTTTAATGCCAGCTCACAGGGTTTGATTGTGCGCTTAATCAGGTCTTCAACCAGTGATTCCAGTTTGCTGCGGGTTACCTTGATGTTCAGGTGTTTTGGACCTGAAGCATCCGCTGTCACATAAGGCAGATTGATTTCTGTCTGTTGTGTTGACGACAGTTCAATCTTGGCTTTTTCAGCAGCTTCCTTAAGACGTTGCAGTGCCAGTGGATCGTTTTTCAGGTCAACCCCGGAATCCTTTTTGAACTCATCTACGAGATAGTCCATAAGACGCATATCAAAGTCCTCGCCACCGAGGAAGGTATCACCATTTGTCGCCAGAACTTCAAACTGCTTTTCACCATCAATGTCGGCAATTTCAATAATCGAGACATCAAATGTGCCACCACCAAGGTCATAGACCACGACCTTCTGGTCATCCTTGCCGGTTTTGTCAATTCCATAGGCAAGTGCCGCCGCGGTTGGCTCGTTAATAATGCGTTTTACTTCAAGTCCTGCAATTCTGCCGGCATCTTTGGTTGCCTGACGTTGCGAATCATTAAAGTAGGCTGGCACGGTAATGACTGCTTCTTTAACCTCTTCACCCAGATACGCTTCAGCATCTGTTTTAAGCTTGCGCAAAATGCGTGCTGAAACTTCTGATGGCGACAGTTTCTTGCCTTTGACTTCAACCCAGGCATCACCATTGTCTGCCTTGATGATTTTGTAAGGCACCAGTTTTATGTCTTTTTGAACCGCTTCTTCTTCATAGCGTCTACCGATAAGACGCTTGATTGCAAACAGTGTATTATCGGGGTTTGTGACAGCCTGACGTTTTGCCGGCTGACCTACCAGTACCTCATCATCTGTGTATGCAACGATGGAAGGCGTGGTGCGCTCACCTTCCGCATTTTCGATAACTTTTGCCTGATCGCCTTCCATTACAGCGACACAGGAGTTAGTCGTTCCCAAATCTATTCCTATTACTTTAGCCATATTTATGACCTCCTTAATTCTGTTTTATGTTTAATAAGCTGTTCCAAAATGAGGATTAACATCATTTTCCAGTCTTGGCAGCTGTGCCAAAAGGTGTATGGTGAACAGTGGTCCATACGGAAACAGCTTATACAAATGTTTCTTTCCACCTTTTTCCTTAAACGCTTTTGTCAGGATACGGTAAACGCGATATGCCCTGTTTGCCTCTTTCCTGGAGAGTTTTCCATAGCGACAAAATTGATCGTCTTCGGCATCCAGTTCGGCATTGCAATCCTGATTTTGCAGGCAATCAATGTATTCCCAATACTTGTTTTTTCCTTCATACGCAGTGGGATTGGCTTCACAACATTTTTCATAGAAATCAAAGAGAAAATTAATCACTTCCCAATGATCATCGGTAAGCTCCATATCCAGTAATTCTGCATTCGCTTTAATGCGCTGGTTTATTTCCTCACGCGCTGTTTCGCGTACAATGTCAGCAGGCGGATAATCGGCTGGCGGTAATAAAACCGGAGCTAGCTGACTTAGCATATCTTCTAGTTTTTTGTCTCCAATACTCATTTCTTTCTCCTTTGTTAGTTTATTCCTTAATTAGGGACACACACTGAAAGACATAAGTACCTCCAGCGAATTAGGGGGCAGTTTACAGTAAGGAGAAAAAACAAAATGTCAGCCAAGTGACACTCAAACAAAGAAATCTGGATCAGTAGTTCAGCTTAAAGAAATTTAGAATGTGGGTGAAATGTGGGTGAAATGTGGCTGTAACAAGGTAAGAGTCGGCATAAACTACCATCAAGGTAGAACAGCCAGTTACCCAACTGTCCCCTCACAGATCCCTGCGTGCGGATTTCCCGCACAGGGCTCTTCAAAACTGCTCGCTTTGCACGTC
>JALVDQ010000441.1 GCA_027008885.1 Thiotrichaceae bacterium
TTTCAACATTGCTCAACTTGAAGGGCAAGGCGATGAGGATAATATCCAGCTCACCCTGAAGTAAAAACTCATGCAGATTGCGGGTGGTGTCTTCTCTCAGATAAAGTTTTAGCCCGGGATATTGCCCGCGCAGTAGCGGCAGTAATTCGGGCAGCACAAAAGGTGCAATTGTCGGGATAATACCCAAATTGAGTCGCCCAGAGAGCGGCGTCTGATTGCTACGCGCAATTTCGCCAAGATATTCAATATCACGCAGACAAAGCCGCGCATGGCTGGCAACTTCTCTTCCAGCTCTGGTAATCGTGACACTTTTATTGGTGCGATCAACCAGTTGCGCGCCAAGATGCGTTTCCAGTTCCCTGATAGCAACACTAAAGGCTGATTGTGAGACAAAACAGGCTTTTGCCGCATTGCCAAAATGCTTGTGCTTGTCAAGGGCGATAAAATAGCGCAGTTGTTTCAGTGTAGGCAGACTCATCGTTCGATTTTATAGGATATAACAATAAAAACAAACTATTTTACAAAAAATAGTAATGACTCTAATATTCTCCACGTTCAACAGAGAAATGGAAATAACAGGAGAATAGTAATGGCAAATGAAGGCTACCATGAACCCGTAGAAGAAATATCAGACGCAACCCGCGATATGCACCGCGCTATCACATCGTTAATGGAAGAACTTGAAGCTGTAGACTGGTATAACCAGCGTATTGATGCCTGCAAGGACACAGAGCTTAAAGCCATACTGGCACATAACCGCGATGAAGAGAAAGAACATGCGGCAATGGTGCTTGAATGGATCAGGCGCAAAGACAGCAGCTTTGACAGGGAGCTTAGGGACTATCTGTTTACGCATAAACCCATAGCACACTCATAAGCCATACTGCGTAATCCGGCACAGTGCCACAATCTTGTCGGCTTACGCCCAGGCTAACCCGATTTACAAAACTATATAAACCAACGAAACCAATACAAAACACATAACGGAGATAAATTATGTCAAAACTGGAAAACAGAGAAGGTCAAACAGTCCCGTCGGTCACATTTCACACACGTCAGGATAATGACTGGGTAGATATCAGCACGAATGACTTATTCAAGGGAAAGACCGTGGTAGTTTTTTCGCTGCCAGGGGCTTTTACCCCAACCTGCTCATCTGCTCACGTCCCTCGTTATAACCAGCTTTTGCCCACGTTCAGGGCGCATGGTGTCGATGACGTGATCTGCATCTCGGTCAATGATGCTTTCGTGATGAATGAATGGCAGGCGGATCAGGGAGCTCACGATATTACCTTCATACCTGATGGAAACGGTGAGTTTTCGGAAGGCATGGGGATGCTGGTTGACAAGTCCGATTTGGGCTTTGGCAAGCGTTCATGGCGCTATTCAATGCTGGTAAAAGATGGCGTCATCAAAAAAATGTTTATCGAACCCGATGTTGAAGGCGACCCCTTTGAAGTCTCTGACGCAGACACCATGCTTAACTACATTGCACCAAATGCAGAAGTGCCACCGAGTGTTACCATAATGGCAAGAAAAGGCTGTCCATACTGCGCCCGGGCAAAGAAAATGCTGGATGAAGCGGGTATGGACTACGAAGTGCTAATGATGGGCGAGGACTATACTGATCGTAGCCTGCGAGCCATAGTCGGTTCAAGCATGGTACCGCAAATATTTATTAATGGCGATCATGTCGGTGGCTCATCAGACCTGCAAGAGTGGTTAAAAAGCTAAACAGTGTTTATACTCTCACGCTAAAAAATATGTAAAAACAGGGGGGATGGGTTATTGAGTTATACCTATACTCATCCCCTATCAAATAAAAGGAAATCATCATGAGTAAACATTACGACTTAATCTCCATTGGTGCAGGTAGCGGTGGCTTGTCAATAGCAGAACGTGCTGCTTCTTATGGCGCTAAAACTGCCATTATAGAATCCGGGGAACTGGGGGGAACCTGTGTCAATGTGGGTTGTGTGCCCAAAAAAGTGATGTGGTATGCCGCTGGCATTGCACAGGGTCTCAAGGATGCTCAGGATTATGGCTTTAATATTGACCTCGAAGGTGATGCCGGAAAGCTCAACTGGGAAAAGCTGGTGATGAAGCGTGAAAACTTTATCGGTGGCATTCTGGACTGGTACGATGACTATATGGCGGATGCCGGTGTCGATGTGATTCGTGGCGAAGCCCGCTTTATCGACAATAAAACACTTGAGGTCGATGGCGAACAATACACTGCCGATCATATCGTGATTGCGACGGGCGGTCGTCCCATAATTCCAACGGATATTCCAGGTGCTGAATACGGCATTGATTCGGATGGTTTTTTCCAGGATCTGGATGAAGTACAGCCGCGCAAGGTAGTGGTCGTAGGCGGTGGTTATATTGCACTGGAACTTGCCATGCTAATGGATGGTCTGGGTTCTGATGTCTCTGTTCTGCATCAGGCATGGCCGGTTCTGGAAGGTTTCGACAGCACCATTCAGAAAGCCTTGCGCAGGCAAATGGAAGAAGATGGCATTACACTTTATGATGATGAAATTATTGAGCGCGTTGAGAAACAGGCAGATGACAAACTGACGATTCATTTCACGGATGGCAACAGCATCAAGGATGTTGAGGCATTACTGTGGGCGATTGGTCGGCGTCCCAATACCGATAATATCGGACTGGAAAATACGGATGTAGAGCTGGATCAGCGTGGCATGGTGGTGGTTGATGATGAAGAAAAAACCAGCGTAGACGGAATTTATGCCATCGGTGACATTATCGGCAAGGTGCCACTTACGCCGGTTGCAATTGCTGCGGGTCGGCGCCTGGGTGATCGTCTTTACGGCGGCAAACCGGAGCGTAAAATGTCGTATGAAAATATTGCCACGGTCATGTTTACTCACCCTCCCATTGGCACCATTGGCATGAGTGAAGAAAAAGCGCGTGAAGTCTATGGCGATGACATCAAAATCTACCAGACAGACTTTGTGCCACTCTATCACCAGATGACCCGCCACAAGGTTAAAACCCACATGAAACTCATCGTACAGGGCGAAAATGAAAAAATCATCGGCTGCCATATTATCGGTCTGGGCGCAGATGAAATGTTGCAGGGATTTGCCGTAGCCATCCGCATGGGAGCAACCAAGGCAGACTTTGATGATACCATTGCCATCCATCCGGTGAGTGCGGAAGAACTGGTAACAATGAAGTAGTCGCCTTGTTTTTATTATTGCACTTATGGCTGTTCGCAATCCGCTCTATTTAGGTCTTGATATCGGCACTTCAGGCGTTCGAGGTGTGTGTATCGACAGGCAGCAAAAGGTTGTTGCAACTGCGGTAGCCAGCGTCACGGAAACGCACCGTACAGCACTGAGAAATCCGCTCAACTGGAAAGCCATGCTGATTCAGGTCATGTCTGATCTGGGAAGCCGGATTGATCCGGGCAAAATCATTTCTATCGCGGTTGACGGACAATCCGGTACGGTGCTTTTGTGTAATTCCCAGGGAGAGGTTTTCGGCAATACCTCCCTGCTCTACAATGATAATCCAGCCGCAAACACTGTCACCGAGCTTACGGAGAGACTGGGATTATGCCCTGATACGCTCGCGCGTGCCTGTGAGCTATGGAAAAAAATGGCTCAGCCGCAGGATTTTCATATTGTGCATCAGGCGGACTGGATTGCAGGTCTTTTCTCTGGAGATTTTAAGCATACTGATGAAAATAATGCCTTAAAAACGGGCTATTCGGCAGCTAACCGCAAATGGCGTTTTGCAACGTATAAATTACCCTTTAATCCTGCCGCATTACCCCAGGTCTGTCTACCTGCGACGCCACTTGCCAGAGCATCTAGTCGTTTTGCCGCAGATATGGGCTTGTCCCCACAATGCCAAATTGTAGCAGGCACAACCGACGGCACTGCGGGCTTTATCGCCGCATCGGGGCTACATCAACTGGATGCCGGCACGGCTGTTACCTCGCTGGGTACGACTCTGATTATCAAGACTGTTTCCAAAAAGGAAATTAAAAGTGCGCGCTTTGGTGTGTATAGCCACAGGTTTCGGGATTTATGGATAGCAGGCGGTGCCAGCAATAGCGGTGCAGGCGTGTTGCTGGATTTCTTCACCCCTGCCCGGCTTGAGGAATTAAGCCAGCGAATTGATCCAGACCTGCCAGGCTCTCTGCGTTATTATCCCTTGCTGGTAAAGGGAGAGCGTTTTCCTGTGAATGATCCACAAAAAGAATCGCTTGTTACACCCAGACCCGAAGATGATGCTGAATTTCTTGCTGCACTGTTTGAATCCATTGCACATATCGAAAGACAGTGCTACGAAACACTGGATGCCCTGGGTGCTCCCTATCCAAAAGTAGTGAAAACAGTGGGGGGTGGGTCGCGGAATAAAATCTGGAGCAAAATAAGGGAACGGGTACTGGGTGTTGATATTATCACCGCAACACAAGCCGATGCTGCCTATGGTGCGGCACTGATTGCATCAATCAGCTAAGGTGCTCTGTGCTTTCTCTTCAGTCTGCTGTCTTCTGTCCAGTTATCAGGTCATTTTACAGATCGGTGAATCATCCGGATTTTCTACACTGCTTACAATAGTTTCAACAAACTCATTAAACTCGTCCATGCTGATTACATCCAGCATACGGTTCATAATGTCAGGATTTATTTGTGCGACTGTCTGATTACCATTCGCAAGCTGGATATAAATACCTGCGGTATTGGTTTCTGCTTCTGTGTCTTCCAGCCCGTCTTCGAGCAGTTTCTGGTCTTCTGCACCGAGTGATTCATGGAAGTCATCAATTTCATCCCAAAGATCATCATCAATATCTTCCGGGGTCTTAACCACAATGCTGTCCAGCATGGGGTCTTTGTGAATACTCCAGCTCAGGTTTTTAGCCTTGAGGTAGTCAATAAATTTATCGGCTACGCTTTGATTAAAAAATAAATATTCAAGCATTGTTTCTCCGCTCTCTAATTTTCCTGCAATTCCTGTCCCGCAACTTTTAATATAAATTTATCCATCCATTTTGCGGGTAATAGCCGTTTTAATGTCCCCATAACATAGGTAGGAATAGTGACATAATAATGTGCTTTGGGCTTGTTGCTTTCAAACGCATGTATCACTTTTGAGAGGACGGCTTCGGGTGATAGTGTATAAGGGTCAACATGACCCTGTTTGGCTAATCGCTCCAGAGTTTTCTTGTAGCGGTCACGATGCACACTGTCTTCCATATTGACATTATCTTTTAAGGCTTGCAGTGCGTTTGGGCGAAAACGGCTTTCAATCGGACCTGGCTCGATAAGGGATACCTGAATATTGGTATCTGCCAATTCCAGGCGCAAGGTATCGGCAAAACCCTCAATTGCATATTTACTGGCGTTATAAGCACCACGAAATGGCAGTGAAACCAGCCCCAGAACCGAACTGTTAAACACAATACGCCCGCGATTATTATGTCGCATCAGCACAAGTAGACGGTTATTTAACTCCATCCAGCCAAAGACATTAGTTGCAAACTGTTTTTCTATGGTTTCACGAGTCAGGTCTTCAACCGCACCGGGTTGTCCATAAGCACCGTTGTGGAAAACCCCGTAGAGATTTGTTCCCACCAGGAGCATTAATTCATTCGCCAAATCCTGAACGCTTTCCGAATCTGCATAATCCAGTTTGAGGCATTTGAAACCTTCTGAAATCAGGCGCTCGACATCTTCATCCTTGCGTGCCGTAGCATAGACATTATAGCCACGTTGTTTTAACCCTCTGGCAACGTGATACCCAATACCGCTGGAACAACCTGTTATTAATACTGTTTCTTTCATGCAGCTATCCTACCAAGGGACGACGCAATAATAAAATATAAATATGTAAAAAAAGGGGGGGTGGCAGAGGACTGAGGACAAAGGACAGAAGACAGGGCATGTAGTTGTAGGGTTGGTGGAGTTTACGCAACCAACCAGATTTGGTTGGTTTCGCATGGCTACACCAACCCTACGCAACTGTAGCTGTTGACAGAAAAGTATCTCGCAGCCATGCGCAAATCGTTAATAAAAACACAAAAGCATCAGGCTGCGAAACCCTGCTCAAAATCAGAAACAAATTATCAAACGCATCACCTATGGATATAACACCAGCCGCAAAAATATATTAAAAACAGGGGGGATGGGTGGCGGAAGACGGAAGACATCCCCTATTTTACATAGGTAGTAAAGGTATGTTTGCGATTCAATCTATAGATATCAAAATCACGATCAACGCTTGCGATTTCATTGATTTTTAGTTTTTCTGCTAACAGCACCAGGCAGGCATCCGCAAAATCCATAGGCAGATCAGCATACTTCAGCATAAGTTCTTTTATTCGGTATAAATCATTTGCTGTTATTGCTTCAATACTAACTGCTCCGGCACTCACCCAACTCAAGAAATCTATTTGAGCATTCCTGTTAAAATCCAGTAAATGCAATGTTTCAGTGAGAGAGGCAATCGTTGTAACCAGCTCATGCTGATTCTCCTGAATGAATTTTTTTGCAGCAAGGTGGTAATCATCATCACGATCAAAAAGAGCAATCAAAGGACCTGAGTCAATTAAGATTTTTCTCACTTTTTAGCCTTAATTTTTTCTTTAACCAGCTTTTTCCTGTTTTTGGACAGATCGTGCCTGCCACTGGCATACTGACCAAATAACTCATGTCCCAATTCCCAGGGAGAAGGCTTCTCCAGCCTGCCAAGAAAATCATAAATACTTTTTCTGATTAACTCCGATTTACTGATATTCAATTCATGAGAAACCTGATTAATCATTTGTTCTAATTGTGGGTCAAGCCTTAATGTAATCATAATATATACCCCAATAGCCAACGTATTACCAATTGTAATACGTTAGCTATTGTTGTCAATAATAAAGAGAATTTAGTCATTCACAGATGAAGGGAACACTTAATAAGCTATCGCTCAATCTGTTGAACTATTAGGTTATAATCGGCAGGTATATGTATGCTTTTTCCGTAATGCCTTAAATATCAAAAAAAACAGGAAATAAAATTTTGTTAGCTTTATTATGCTCGGGTACTTACAGATTTTCTGCAAATTAAACCTAAGAATCTATCTAGGAGCCTGTCTGAGAACTGG
>JALVDQ010000442.1 GCA_027008885.1 Thiotrichaceae bacterium
GTGCCCTCCTTTACAATCTCTGCGGTTCTCTGCGAATACCTCTGTGCTCCTCTGCACAACACTACAAAAATATATAAAAAACAGGGGGGATGGGTGTTTCTGAGGACAGAAGACAGAAGACAGAGGACAGAGGACAGAGGACAGAGGACAGAGGACAGAGGACAGAGGACAGAGCATATTGCCTGTATTTGTTCCTTAAACACAGCATAAAAAAATATGTAAAAACAGGGGGGGATGGGTATTAATAGATATCAGGCTGTTACAAAACGCCAACGTATCTAAAAATTCCTGTTATCCGTTCTTATACTAAACTTTTGGTGAAGTGCATACGAAAACTCATTTGTCCTTGAGTGCCGAGCGACAAAAAGCAGGAATATATTGTGATTAGCAATTTAAAAAACACATTATGGCAACTGGTTGTTGACTGGCTTAATGATATTCCAAAGGGAAACCGGAATATGCAGGCTATCAATAACTTTGAACACATGCTGCGTGATCTGCGACCTTCTGATGTGATTCTGTTTGAAGGGCGCACGCGCGTGGGAGAGGTGATTAAGATTATTACACTGTCTCCGTGGACACATGCGGCACTTTACATCGGTCGTCTAAATGAGATTACAGATCCAGAAGCACTGGAGATTGTAAAAAAACATTACCAGGGTGATCCCGCCGAGCCATTAGTGATTGAATCGCTACTTGGCTTTGGCACGGTTGTTAACCCCTTGTCTGATTATGCTAATGACAACCTGAGAGTTTGTCGTGCTGACGGTTTGAGTTTTTCAGATCAGAACAAGGTGATTGCTTTTGCAAGCGAGCATCTGGGGATGAGCTATGACGTCAGGCAGTTACTTGATCTGGCACGTTTTATGTTTCCCTATGCACTGTTGCCGCGACGCTGGCGCTCTTCGCTGTTTCAGCACAATGCAGGCAGACCCACCAATATTGTTTGCTCAAGTATGATCGCACGTTGCTATCAAAGCGTTAATTTTCCGGTTTTGCCCATTATTAAAACAAACAACAAGGATCGCCTGAAATTCCACAAGCGCAATTTTCGCCTGTTTGTGCCATCGGATTTTGATTATTCGCCCTATTTTCGCATATTAAAGTTCCCTGCCTGGCCTGTTCCCATGCGCGAAGCTTATCGGGATTTACCCTGGGAAGAAGAAACGACAGAAGATGACGACACAGACTCAAAGGAAAAAGTATCAAAAATAGCGCGGCTCAAATCATTCGTAAAAAAAAGCAAAAAAGAAAAAACAACCGATAAAACAATAAATAACACCACAACCCGTTCATCAGCATAGTCTGTATAGGAGGCAATCATGCTCTGGCTCATAGCATTAATCATTATCATCGGCATTATCGGATATTTAAGATTAGCCCTAATCCCTGCCACCTGGCTAGTGGGCGGCTGGCTGGTTATTACTGCCTTTGCCAATGCGCTACATGGCTGGGTATGGTTTGTGTGGCTACCTGTTTTATTAATTCTGACGCTTGTTAATATGCCCGAATTAAGAAAAAAATTAGTCACTCAGCCTGCCATGCAATTATTAAAGGCGAGCTTGCCAAAAATATCACGCACCGAACAGGAAGCACTGGATGGCGGAAATGTCTGGTGGGATGCCGAATTATTTTCAGGAAAGCCCGACTGGGCGCGCTTGAGAGACCTCTCTTCCAGTTCACTCACACCGCAAGAAGAGGAATTTATCAATGGTCCT
>JALVDQ010000443.1 GCA_027008885.1 Thiotrichaceae bacterium
ACATGCAGCTAGCCACTAATGCAAAAATTGATGCCCTTGCGGTAAGCTATGGCGTGCATAATCTTATTCGGCTTTTAAAACAGGATCCAGTTGGCTTTATTGATGATATTAAGCAATTTCCTGATTGGCTGGAGAAGCATAATCACAATTAGAATCACAATCACAATTAGAATACTAATACTAATACTAATACTAATACTAATACTAATACCCATCCCCCCTGTTTTTTACATATTTTTGCGTAGGGTTGGTGCAGCCATGCGAAACCAACCAAATCTGGTTGCCTACAACTACATGCTCTGTCTTCTGTCCTCTGTCCTCTGAAACACCCATCCCCCCTGTTTTATATATATTTTTGCGCAGTTTGTAGGTTGGCTTAGCCTGAGCGTAACCCGACAAGAGCGTGGCGCTAACACTGCTCCCATGGTAATCCATTAAAACGCCAGCCATTTTGTGTTCCACGATGATTATTTGCGTCTCTATCGCCTTCAAAACCATCAGTCACATGATAAATATTGCTTAAACCCGCTTCAATTAATTGTATGCCTGCTTTTTCTGAACGGTTACCGCTGCGACAAATCATAATAATGGGACAGCCATCTATTTGTTCTGCCTGAATTTCTTTAACGAAATCAGGGTTGATATCCCAGTCGGGGTCTTCCATCCAGGCGATATGAATTGCACCTGTTGGATGACCAATAAACAGAAATTCCATGGATGAACGGATATCAACAAGTTTTGCCTCAGGATGTTTTTCCAGAAATTCTGATGCTTGAAGTGAAGTTAAATGCCCAAGCCTGGTGTCGTTTTCTGTAGTCATGGGTAAAGTTTAGACAAAGATTTACTAGTTTGCTGATTTTATTTCAAACATGAGCAAAATTGTTTTTTGTAATGGATTGTTATTGTCATCAGAAACCATGAAGTATTTGTTTCCTCTGTAATGGGCAAGCCCTTCAAAATTATCCAGCAACCAGCCATCTGCGCCATTAAAGGCAGCCACAGTATCTACCCTGCACTGCTGTTTTTTATTGCAGTGCTTCAGGCGAATGCGACGAAGATATATTCTTATTGGAATGAGAGGGTTTTTATAAGCGCGCTCCAGCATCAATACATCGCCATCAGCTAAGGTTTGCAATGCCGTAATGGCGCTGTTGCTTGCCTTTGATGCAGGAAAATGCCAGATTTTGCCCTTGCTGGAAAAAAGACTTTGATAGTTTTTTTTATACTTTTTTAAAGGGTATTCAGCAGCAGTCAAAATTCCGTATTGAGGATGATAAGTCACACTTTCCAGTGCCTTGTTTTTGCTACGATAATATTTCTTTTTAGTGAGAAATCCGGGAATACCTGGCGATTGTATGAATGTACCATCAGGTTTGTAATAGGCAATACGGGGTTTGTGTTCAAACGAAACAATTAACTGACTATCGCCCTTGATACCATTATTCGCATTGATAATATCGAGACCTTCCGAATCACTGTATTTGCCCGCCAGTGCCTTGCCTGATTTATCTTTCAATGGCGTGGCAAAAACAATTCTGGCACTTTTTAATTTGCCCTGTTTGATTGTTACATGAAGATGATACAGCAGACCTTCGTCTGAGATAGCATAGAGTAACTGCTGATCTTCATCCCAGGCGAGATCAGAAAGCTCTGAAACCTTCAGTGAATTGACCCTGACACTTTTAATTTCAATACTTCCAAGTAAC
>JALVDQ010000444.1 GCA_027008885.1 Thiotrichaceae bacterium
CGCCCTGCGGTCCAGTCAGTAAAATAGCATGGGGAAGGTGATTTTGAGCATACGCACTAGAAAATTGATCCCAGGTTTTTTTGTGCCAGAAATAGTTTTCCGAGGACATTATTAAGACAAAATCTCGTCAAGTTTCTGAACAATTTGTTGTTGGACTTTTTTTAGATCATGCTGCGCTTCAATCAGGCGAAAACGCTTTGGTTCAGCTTCCGCCATTTTTAGGTATTCGGATCTGACCCGATTAAAAAACTTGATATGCTGCTGTTCAAAACGGTCTGTTTCGCCCCTGCTTTGCGCTCTGGCAAGACCGATATTGGCATCCAGATCGAACAAAAAAGTAATGTCTGGTCGCAAACTTCCCTGAACAAAATTCTCAAGCATTTTAATATGTTCTGAATCAATACCACGACCCGCACCCTGATAGGCGTAACTGGCATCGGTGAAACGGTCACATAATACCCAGATCCCCTGCTCCAATGCCGGTAGTATCTTGCGCTGAACATGCTCAGAGCGTGCTGCAAACATAAGCAGTAATTCGGTTTGGGGATTTATTTCAGGCAGTTCCCTGGAAACCAGGATTTTACGAATCGCCTCACCAGTCGTGGTTCCACCCGGTTCGCGCGTCAGCAAGACTTGATGCCCTGCCTTTCTGATTTTTTCAGCAATAAAAGCAATATTCGTCGTTTTACCCCCGCCTTCTACGCCTTCAAAAGTGATAAACAAGCCTCTTTTAGTTTTTTGTGCAGACATATTATTTATTACCTTGATAACGACTCGCTTTGCCATCCAGCAAATACTTGATCACTGCTTTTTGATGTTCTGAATACGATTTGGAAAAATGGGAGCTACCATCACCCTTGGCGACAAAGTAAAGCATATCACCATCCGCAGGTGAAAAAACTGCCCTGATGGATGCCAGGCTTGGGGTGGCGATGGGTGTCGGCGGCAAGCCCTTGCGTGTATAGGTATTATAAGGCGTGTCTTTCTTTAGGTCTTTTTTGCGAATATTGCCCTTATAAAGATCGCCCATTCCATAAATAACCGTTGGATCTGTTTGCAGCAACATTCCTTTTTTCAGGCGATTAAGAAAAACGCGGGCTATTTTGCCCCTGTCTTTGGCATGACCCGTTTCTTTTTCAACAATAGAAGCCAGAATCAGTGCATCATAGACTGAACTCAGCTCCTTCACCGGCGTTCTTTTTTGCCACTCTTCATCCAGCACTTTTAGCATGGCATTATGAGCGCGTTGCAAAAACTGTAAATCGGTAGTTCCCCGAGGATAGCTAAAGGTATCAGGGAAAAACCAGCCCTCCGGCTGATAATGCTGATATTTTGTTTTTAGCTTCTGCATGATGTGCTTGTAATCATCATCACTTAAAGTCTGCCGCAGATTTTTATCTGCCTTGATAATCTGCACCAGCTCTTTAAAGGTGCCACCTTCAGGAATCCGGGTTTGATATTGCAGTGTTTTGCCCTTGCTAAACAGGTTTAGCAAATCATCCGGCTTCATGCCTTTTTTAAGCGCGTACTCTCCCGCCTTGATTCTGGTATCCTGCCTGTTGATTTTTGCCAGAACGGTGAAATAAAAAGCGGAATCAATGATATTTTTGCTTTTCAGGGATTTGGCAATCGAGCGGATATGACTGCCTCTTTTTATTTCAAAGCTGGCAATATCCCGGGAAAGTTCAGTTTGCTTGAAGTG
>JALVDQ010000445.1 GCA_027008885.1 Thiotrichaceae bacterium
CAGTGCCTGGGGAAAGTAGCCGTCATCACGATATTGCATAACACTCACCGCGCCATGACGCTTTGAGAGACGCTTGCCGTCATCACCCAGAATCATGGGAGCATGGGCGAATTTAGGTAATTCAGCACCCAAAGCCTTCATCATATTAATCTGGCGTGGGGTATTATTGACATGATCATCACCGCGAATAACATGCGATACCTGCATATCAATATCATCAACCACGACTGTCAGATTGTAAGTGGGCGTACCATCCGAGCGTGCAATAATCAGATCATCAAGCTCACGATTATTAATAACAATCCTGCCCTTGATAAGATCATCAATGACCACATCACCATCAACCGGATTTTTAAAGCGAATCACCGACTCACGTCCATCGGGAGCCTCTTTCAGGTGACGACACTTGCCGTTATAACGGGGCTTTTCCTTGTTTGCACGCTGCTGTTCACGCATCTCCTCCAGTTCTTCGCGGCTGCAATAGCAGTGATAGGCATCACCCTGATCGAGCAACTGCTGAATCACCTCGGCGTAGCGCTCAAAACGCTCCGTTTGAAAAACAGGTCCTTCATCATAATCCAGACCAATCCACTGCATGCCTTCAAGAATGGCATCCACAGATTCCTGTGTGGAGCGTTCACGATCAGTATCTTCAATGCGCAAAATAAACTGCCCATTATTTTGACGTGCGTGTAACCACGAATAAAGTGCGGTGCGAACTCCGCCAATATGAAGATAACCGGTAGGGCTGGGAGCAAATCGGGTTCTAACTGTCATAGTAATTCTGCCGTTTAAAATCAGAGCGTAAAATAGCGCAGATTTTCACTAAGTTCCATTACTAAGTTTGAATAAATGCAACCTGAATCCATGAGACTAATGCGGATTCAACTTAAAGAAATAATTGAAATCTGCCGACCATATTCCTTAATGCCCTGATGTGTATTGCGTCGATAGCTAAAGAACTCATCTTTAAGAGTATAAGTATCCAGTTCCAGGCTTTCAGCCTTTATTTTACTGCGCTTGCATTGCTGCAAAAGATAAGCAGGCAAATTAAAATAAAAGCGCCCTTGCTTCTCCATTAAAAAAGAATCTGCCGGAAAAGCACCAAGTGAATTTAACTGCTGAATAAAATCATTTTGAACTTCATAGGAAGGCTGGTGAATCGTTGGTCCAATACAGGCATGTATATTTTTTCGTTGTGCCCCCAGCTCGCACATGGACTCAACCATGGATTCAATCATCCCTGTTACCGCACCCTTCCAGCCAGCATGGGCAGCACCAATCACGCCAGCAGTGCTGTCTGCAAACAGCACCGGCGCACAATCTGCACTCAGAACACTTAGCGAAACACCTGCTTCTTTGGTTACCATACCATCGCCTTCGGGAAAATCCTCGTGACCGCTGTGACTGATGCTATAAACTTTGGTGCTATGGATCTGTTGCAAGCCAAATAACGTCGTATCCTCCAACCCTAGGGCGCTTACCGAACGCCGCCGGTTCTCCAGGACATTCTCAAGCAAATCATTTGAAGCCGGCCCACAATTTAATGACTCATAAACCCCGCTGGAGACACCACCATTTTTCGTAAAAAAGCCATGCCTTATACCGCCAAAACTACTTAATGTATTACACTGTTTATATATTTTATTCATATAGTTACTGATGATACCCAATTTAATTTATAACAACCCATCCCCCCTG